>NZ_JBFRRH010000021.1:4611-250465 GCF_041472995.1 Vibrio sp. 10N.261.46.A3
GTTCTAGGTTCTAGGTTCTAAGTTCTAAGTTCTAAGTTCTAGCCTACAGCGCTTATCCATTGCCCAAGAATAAAACGGAAGCGACCGAACGCTTCCGTTTTCATTGGGATTTTCCCCAAAGAGGTCAACCCAAAGCGATTGGCAACACCTACTAAGTCCATTTCTATTCTATACTCCTAGCAGATAAGCTTTTCTTTTTATGGAAGAATAATGACATTACCTAGGATTTTGGTACTCGGCCTCTGCGCCCTATCGACACTGACTTATGCCAACCCATGGCAGTTCGTCAAAAGTGAAGATGGCATCATGATTGATAAAAGGCCACACAGCGAAGGCTTGGTCGAGATACGAGCACAGATGCAAACGCCCACCACTTATTCCGGTTTTCTGTTGTTGCTGGAAGACAGCGAGAACGTACCAAACTGGATAGATAACGTGTCGCAAAGTCGTGTGTTGATGCAGATATCTGAAGATGAAAACATCGTCTATACCCAATTCAAAGCACCGTGGCCTGCCAGAGATCGAGACATGGTGACCTACTCAAAATACAGCATCGAGGATGGCCAGTTTGTCTTGTCGATAAAGGATGCGTCGAACTATTTGGCGAAAGAGTCGGGGTACATTCGAATCTACGATGTGGATGCACTTTGGACTCTGCAACCGCTGACTAATGGCAATACCTACATTACCTACACCGCATATGCGAACGCAGGTGGCATCTTGCCAAATTGGTTGATGAACAAGTTATCGATAGGCAGTGCACTGAGCACGTTTAAGGGGCTAAAAGAACAGTTACCAAAGTACCAAGGCCAACAGCACCCTAACCTGCCAAGCGAGTCTCGCTAACGATACAAGTCGATAAGTAAATGGAGGAATTAAGGTTAAAGATTAAGGTCTTCTAGCGAGATCGCGAGCTAAGATAAGCGCCAAACCAAACACTTGGAGAAACAGGGCGATGTTCTTATAGAAAGCCATTTTCTCATCAAGCCTTTGGATTAACTCAACCAAGGTCAGGTTATCCAAATAGTAGTCATCAATTCGGGTTCGTTGCGCTTCTTGTGCACGGTTTATCAGCATCATCAGTTTCGGTAAGTGAGCCAAAGAGATGCTTGGCACTTCGCTACTCACCCAACGCCTAAGTTGCCCACGCAGTGCTTCGTCGAGAACCGTGGTCGGCTGCACCGTTTCTGGTTTATCAAGGTGAATCAGGATCGCTTCACGCTTGCGCTCTAGGGTTTCGATCGTATTCCAAGCAAGCTGTATTGAGTACACATTGCCGTATTTGCGATCGTTGTATTCCGCTTTCTCAGCTTCAATTTTATCGAGCACCAAGCTCGACATGACAATCGCCATGATGTTGAGTATCAAGCCTGCAAGGACAATCGCCCAAGCAGGAGGAAGACGCAACGCCATAATGCTCCCTAGAACATTTTATCAAAAGGTAAGTAAGCTAAGTTTAGGACAATCAAAGAGATCATGCAGATAAGCGTTAACACCATCCCCACTTTTCGACCTTTGAAGTTCTTCGCTAAGATCCCTTTCGCATGAATCACACGCCCCACAATAAACGCCACACCAATGACATGAATCAGCCACACACCAGCACCATTCATCTCTAACAATCCCATCAAAATCACCGTGATTGGGATGTAATCCATGGCATTACTTTGTGCCGAACGTGCTATCTGTAACGACTCGACACCGCCATCAGCATGAGCAACCAGATTGATTCGCCTTTGCTTGATCACCTCTATTGCTAACCAAATCATTACGACCGTCAGCAAGGCTGCGTAAAGTGCTGTAACCATCATATTTCCCTATTATTTTGTGTTTACTCAGTGTTCTTTGTTATCTGTTCGACAACACCCGCCGAGATAAAATGAAAATCGCGCCCGAGCACTTGTAAGAGATCTCTCACACCGAACGTAAGAGATCACAATCAAGCTTCGCAGAAAATTCCTAAAATACAAACCCAAGCCCTTGTTTTGTATGAATCCACGCATATTTCTTTCGATCAGTGGGTACATTTATTTCTTGAGGTGGATTGTGAGTAAAGCCTCTGCAGTGTTTAATACACATGTCGACAGGGAGTTGGCAGGAACAGGAAAAAGCCTAACGGATTAGGTATCTTCAGGATGAAGATTTGATAGCTTTAGGATGAGTTATCAGCAAGGAAGTTATGCTCTAGGATAGAGTCGCTTATCAAGATGATGAGTTTGCAAGGACACCGCTAGGACGGCGATGAATTGGATAGGTTAAAGGATTTAGCCACATCAAGGAACGATGCAGGGAGCACCAGTTACCTATTGAAAGATAAGTAACGCGCAGTAGCAGGATGGCTACGAAAAGAATAGACCCCGTTTGGTGAAAGCCAAACGGGGTTTCCTTTTTTGTAACGCCTGAAAGCTGTTAGCAGCTAACCGTTCAAAGTCACGTTACAAAATAATGTTCATCAAGAACATTGCACCAAAGGCATTCAATACCGAAATCGCAATCATCACCGGGATGTAGCGACCTTCAGTACCAATTGGCCCCATAATACGACCCATGTATTGCACTTGAGAGCCCATCAAGTAGATAGCAGGCGCCAAGATAGCGATATGGTTGCCGTTCAAAATACCTTGATCAAACAGCGTGATAACCACGCCCACCGCGCCACCCATCGACATCCACGCACCGATCAATACCGCTGCCGCTTCGCCAGGCAAACCAAATACCGCCATGATTGGAGCAAATACACTGCCCATCAAATCCAGCGCACCGGTGATCTGCAATGCCTTGATGATCACAAATGCCATCAGAACATTCGGTACCGTAGAGGTAGTCGCAATAACCCAGCCTTTCTTAGCACCTTCAACGAAAATATCAGTAACCATTGGTTTCTTTGCTTTAACTTCGCTCATTATGCTACTTCCTCTTCCAGTTTTTGTTCTTTGTCTGATTTTGGTTTGTCTTCTTTGCCTTCAGTAATGTTGAGGTAAATACGGAACAGGTTCGCGCCGACAAACTTAAAGATAAACATCACAGCGACAGCCAAACCAATTGACGATGTCACCGCTAAAGAACCGTCCATCGCGGTTAGAGTGAACAGCACCGCACCTGAAGAGAAAAAGTTAACAATCGCTGCACCCGCCGTAAACTGGAACATGGTGAACACATCGGTTTCACGCTTAGTGAGATGCCCTTCGTCTTTCAGCTGACGTGTCATCGCTGCGCCAGCATCGGTACTTTGCAAAGACGCGATCAGTGCCAAGCCTGAGTTACCCGGAATACCCATTAAAGGGCGAAGCAGAGGTGTCAGCAGTTTACGAGCCGCATCCAGTGCACCGTAGTGCTCAAGTACGTTGATCATACCCAATGCAAACATCACGGTCGGAATAAGTGTCAAAGCAAAAATGAAACCGTCGCGAGCACCACTACCGCCTTTACCACGCAGTGACGTCGTTGCCGCTTGAATACCATCGGCCGTTTCACTCACATCGTAAGCGACCTTACCGAATGAACCGTTGAGCGTTGTAAAATCGAACACTCCATACCATTCATTGGACTGCATTAAGCCTGAAAAGAACACAATCGCGAACGCGAGTGCGATATAGCTGCCGATCGTGACTTTACGATCGGTTTTGGTTGGATTAGTCATAAGGACCTCTATACATCTCGTTTATGTGGAACAGAACACGTATAGATAGTGCAAACTAATGAGCAAAAGGTTAATGACCAAAATCAAATAGCGTATCGGTTTGAATAAAAGAAGCACAGCAACATATAAAACTGTGATTTGGATTTAAAAGCAGGACCATACGCTAAATAAATTAGAATATTTCACATACAAAACTAAACAAATCTTGCTTCAACAGCGCAACCAAAAACGCACACAATCACCACACAAGTCTGGCTTCTAGTGAGAAGTTGTTACCTAGTGCGATCTCTGATAATGCTATAAGAGATCTCTTACATTGTTTTTCTGGTCAATTTTAATTCGATTATAATACAGAGACTTAAAGAGTGATTTTGCTTCCAGAACGCAACCTTTTTCCCTTAGTTGATTGAGTTTTGAGCCAAGCGCAAACAGTGAGCCATTTTATAAAGAATTTGAGCTTAATTCGAAATTTCAGCCCTCAGAGGTGCTATAGACTTCGCGCAGCCAATATAGAAGGAGAACGGTGATGACTATGGAAATGAGAACGCTTAAATATCAAGTAATGGGCAAAGGCATGTGGATCACTGCAACAGTATCTCGCGTAGTAGCGGACAAACTTGCGCTTGAATACCAATCCTATGGCTGGCCTGTTGAAGTATGTGCAGCAGAACAAACACTGACGTTTGATCTCAATGCTGCATAATGTTGGCAATTTCGAATAAGCTCTATCGGCACTGAGTCCGGTAGGGCTTTTTCTTTAGTCTTTAACTTAATGTACAAGACAGTAATTTTGAGCATGTAAGACCGTATTTCGTTCACATCACAGTCTATTCCTTTCATTATAATCTATTGAATTATTAAGATATCTATCACACTGCACATGGTTATTTAGGTCTACGCTTTTACCCGTGTTAATAACTTATTAACTTCGGAGCGTAATCCATGTTAGGTATCCAGCTTTCTGCTGTTCTCTCTTTGTTACTCTTTTCTACGGTAGCAGGTGCTGCCACTTCTCAGTTGGGAGAACCACTCAAGCTCACCAACTCATTTGCTGGTTACCTATCCCTGACCATTTTCGTTATCGCCTACATCGTAGTGATGATGGAAGAGTACCTAAAGCTCCGAAAATCTAAGCCAGTGTTACTTGCAGCAGGCCTGATCTGGATAATCATTGGATTTATCTACCAAGAACACAACCTTGTTGAAGTCGCTAAGCAAGCACTCGAACACAACTTACTGGAATACGCTGAGCTCCTACTATTCCTACTCGTCGCGATGACCTACATCAGCGCCATGGAAGAGAGAAGACTGTTTGATGCGCTGCAAGCGTGGATGGTGGGCAAAGGCTTTAATTTCCGCTCTCTGTTCTGGCTAACCGGTATTCTGGCCTTCTTTATCTCACCTATCGCTGACAACCTCACCACAGCTCTATTGATGTGCGCCGTGGTTCTGAAAGTCGCAGGATCTAACCCTAAATTCGTTAACCTAGCCTGTGTAAACATCGTGATAGCCGCTAACGCTGGCGGCGCATTCAGCCCATTCGGTGACATCACAACGTTGATGGTTTGGCAGGCTGGCTATGTGAGCTTCAGTGAGTTCATCCCCTTGTTTATTCCTTCAGTGATGAATTACCTCGTCCCTGCAATGATCATGTCTTACTTTGTTCCCACAACCCAACCCGATACGGTGCATCAGCACGTTGAATTAAAACGCGGAGCAAGACGCATCGTGTTGTTGTTCATCATGACCATCGGCACTGCGGTTGCGTTCCATGCCGTACTCCACTTCCCTCCAGTAATGGGCATGATGATGGGGCTGGCGTATCTACAGTTCTTTGGGTATTTCTTGCGTAAGACCTTGCCAAATTCTCTGGCGAAGAAAAAAGCGGTCGCGATTGCCAACAATGATGAGGGGGCATTGAAGCGACTCGGTTCAGTCGTACCCTTTGATGTATTTCGAAGAGTGTCGCATGCCGAATGGGACACGCTGTTGTTCTTCTACGGCGTGGTGATGTGTGTCGGTGGCTTGAGTCTACTGGGATACTTGGAGCTTGCCTCTGGCGTGATGTACAGCCAGTGGGATCCAATTTGGGCCAACATCATGGTGGGGATCTTATCTGCGATTGTCGATAATATTCCGGTGATGTTTGCGGTGTTATCCATGGAGCCTCAAATGTCGATGGGTAACTGGCTACTGATCACCTTAACCGCAGGCGTTGGCGGCAGCTTGTTATCTATTGGTAGCGCGGCAGGTGTGGCGTTAATGGGCGCGGCGCATGGCAAATACACCTTCTTTGGCCACTTGAAATGGATGCCAGTGATCATGATTGGCTATGCCGTCAGCATCGCTGCTCACCTATGGCTTAATGGCGATCTTTTCTAATTCGGAGGTCTTTTTTAATTCAATTCAACTTTCAAAGGCTTATCAACACGTGTCCAGACGTTACTCAATTGTATCGCTGGGCATTGGTTGCAAGTTAACATCTCGCCCTGATGTTGAATTCGCATCACCAATCTAGAGTCAGTTCGGCTGCTTCCAGAATTGAACTCAATGGTGATCAAGTCATCATCAACACGATAGGTTCGAGTCACGGAATTGTCCGTTGTTTGATAAGTCACTTGCCCGGATTCAAAAAGTAGATAACTGTCATTATCTGCGTTCTCATACATACCTTTGAACAGAGCAAGCTGTGGAACCTCGAAAGGTCGGCTGGTATCAGTTAAACAACCTGTCAGCAATAATGCAGAGCTGCAGCCAGATATTAGTGAAGGGAATCTATTCATTTGGGCATCCTTGCCTAGAGAACATAGTCAAAGAATATGCAACCAAATCGATATTTTCCAGAAAGCGTTGATTTTAATGCAAAGTCACATTTTAAGAACCACTCGCCTTCACTATGAGTAGTACGTGATCCTCGGTCAACATCTCGACAGGCCCATTGCCAAATCGCTTGCTAGTCTTGCTCTCTTCCTTCTATCACCAATAAGCGCTGTTTGCGTTCTACGCCACCCGCATAACCCGTCAGCTTGCCATTTTTACCAATCACACGGTGACACGGCACAATCACTGAAACCGGATTTTTGCCATTCGCCAAACCCACAGCACGAACGGCTTTCGGGTTGCCTATCGCATCAGCCAGTTGTGCATAGCTCCAAGTTTCTCCATAAGGAATAGTCGTCAGCGCCTGCCAAACCGACTGCTGAAATGGCGTGCCCTTGGCTGCAATCGGCACAGAAAATTGGATAGCTTCACCCGAGAAATAGCGATTAAGCTGCTCGATAGCCAATGCAAAGATCGGAAAGCTATCATCTTGAACACCCAACTGTTCCGGCTTAGTGGTATGTATCTCGAACCAAAGGCCGAGCAAGCCTTCATCGTTCGCCTGTAACGTCACAGTTCCCAATGGGCTCTCATAATAAGTAAATCGGTTGTCCATGATATCTCCTAACTTAGTATTCCGATTAAGATTGATTCCAACAATGGAACGTTGCGTAGCTTCCCCAAGGCGAAACACTCTCTGTATTGATGGCGGGGCGATGCTCAATGAACTTCTTCACCACCAAGTCACCAACCAACAAATGATTAGGTTCGCTTAACCCGCGAAGCAGTGCATATTGAATCGTCCAAGGCCCAATCCCTTTTAGCTCAATCCATTTAGAAGGATGCTCAGCTTCATTGTCGACCATGTATTCGGCAAAACGCTTTAGGGTCTCTTTGCGGCTTCCCGGCATTCTTAAGAAGCTAACGTCAGCCTCCGCTATCTGTTTTGGTGTTGGGAAGCTGGCTTTCTCATGTTCATCACAAAGCTCTTTGACCAATAAGTTAAGTTGACCAATCGCCGCGGTTACCGAAACTTGCTGCCCTAGAATCGCCCTAACTCCGGCTTCCCAAGCACTCCACACGCCAGGAATACGGATGCCACTCTTAGCCACCAAGTTAGGATCGATAATCGTGAAGAACGCTTCGACCTTGGCAATATCGACATCAAGATCGAACATACGGCGGATATTCGCAATCAAGCTTCTTAACTGGCTTATATCGTCCAACTCAAATTCAATATCCAAGCGGTTCTCTTTGGCTAAAGTCGCCTTGAACCAACCCTTTGACCCGTTCACATTTACCGAACGCTGATAATAATCTTCGCCAACATCTTCTAAGCCCTCAATCATTCTTCGTCGATAAAACCCCAACAAGTGATTCCAATCTAAGGGTCCATGAAAACCAAGCTGAATATGATTACGCAGGGTGTCACTTGGCTTGGCTCGCCTAATTTGGGTTGGCGAAAGCTGCAGCTCTTTTTGAAAGGCATCATTAAAACGGCGCGTACTATTGAAGCCACTAGCAAAGCCGACATCCGTAATGCTCATGCTGCTGGTGTGCAGCAACTGCTTGGCGAACATCAGTTGGCTGTACAGACTATATTGCTTGGGTGACACACCGATGTAATTTTCGAATAAGGTTCGTAAGTAACGATCTGAAATACCTAGCCGCGTTGCAAGGTCGACGATAGATCCTGAATTCAGTGCGCCATTATCAATCAACTGCATCGCACGCAAGAAAGTGGTTTCGACGCCCTTCCATGCTGGCGAAAAAGGCGCGCTGTCTGGTCGGCAACGTAAACAAGGACGATACCCCGCTTTCAATGCTTGAGCTTGATGGGAAAAATATTCGACGTTTTCTTCTTTGGGCGGACTTGCTGGGCAAATCGGGCGACAAAAAATTCCTGTCGTTTTCACCGCTGTAAAAAACATCCCATCAAAGCGAGCATCTCGCGCATATCGAGCCAAATGGCACTGTTCACTGGTTAAGGTGCTGTTGTGATTGATCTTTTTCGACATGCCGTACTCTTCCCATTTACCATAGCGTTTGATCCGATACCTAAAAGTTTACCGTGAACCACCATTGTCGCTAGCCACTTTCGGAAGCGAAGGTCAGATAAATCACAAAAAAGGGTTTTAATTTTATTCAATTCGACTAAATTTAACCTAGAGAAGGCAATCTTCTCACAACGTCAACGATCGGTACTTAGCACGCCAAGATGCAGAGACCGATCGAATATAAATATAAAAAGGAAAAGGCTATGGTTCTTCACACGTGTCGTATTGTTTTATCAAACCAACAGGTTCTCACCAGTCAATCAGTCGAGCAGTCTCTGAGCTTTCTTGAAGACAAAGCGGACAACGGGATTTCTATGATTGAGATTGACGCAACGGATGGCAGTCAAATCCATTCGTACATGTCACACTCTCTTGAAGAGTCTATTGAGAATCTAATGAACCTATAGGGCTTTTAAAAAAGGCTACACATACCAGGCTTAAACGATATTTATGGAATTAGAAACGATCTCTAGTTCCGAAAAGAAGTACATTTCTGGTTTAAAACAAAAATGGCTCCCAACTATACAATTAGTTGGGAGCCATTTTTTATTGAATCTAATCAATAAAGCCATTGCTTACCGCGAATGCCGTTACTCAGGCGCTTGTTCCGCGGCTTGCTGCAATGTGTAAGCCGTCGATGGGTCAATCTCATTAACCAACTTCTCAACCTGCATGATCGCATCAACCGAAGTACTGCTTTTACGGTAGCTCAGATAAATTGGGCGATACCAGTCTTCAACCCCTTTCACCTTGTGCAGCTGACCCGAATCGATAAAAGGTTCGACTAGAGACACCGGAAGATACGCACTGCCGCCTTTCTCTAAAATGAAATCGAGGGCGATACGGGCTGTAGAGGTACGTAGATAAGGTGCTGGCACTTTAGGGTGACGTTCTGCGTGTTCAGAACCAAAACGCGTACCCCAGTCCACATACACATACTTATGTTGGAATACAGATTCCAGGTCATCTTGCTGCGTTGATACCAACACCAAAACCAAGTCAGCGACTTTTTTACAGTTCAGCTCTTCTGCTTTGATCTGATCGAACGCGAAAGCCATATCTAAGGTTCGTTCTAACAAATTACGGTTCAGTTGCTCGCGCCCCATCACCTCTGCCATAAAGCCGTAACCGCCAAAAGAGTCGGTCACCACACTTAAACAGTTTTGCAGATACGCATCCCAAATATTCGGCGTGCCGCCCAGCGTTAACTGCAAGGCTTTACCACTCTCTAACGACAGCTCAAATTTGGCTTGTTGTAGGGTGGACACCATCACTTCAGCATAACCAATCAAACGTTCACCGGAAGAGGTAAGCTTGATGTTATTGCGGTCACGGATGAAGAGCTGAGTATCAAAATAGCCTTCAAGCTGTTTGATCCGCGCACTCACCGCCGCTTGTGTTAAATACAAGTTTTCAGCTGCACGCCCAAAATGGCGCACCCTTGCAACCTCAAGAAAGGTTCTAAATACTTTCACATCCATCAAATACATCTCTGTAATAAATCTGCTAACTAGCCGATCTAGGATTGTTTATCGTAAAGGCAAAAACGTTTTGTTTCCTATTTTAGCCTTTTAACAATATTTTCGCGTGAGCAATAAACACTAATTTCTATCTAACCACATTACTGAGGCTGATATGTCTGAGACCGAATTCCGACACGGAAAAAAACGTTTTTATGACACCATTAAATTCCCGAGAGGGTTCGCTAAGTCGGGTGATTTTACTCTTTCAGAAGAGGAAATCCTAACCTTGTTTGGTGACACTATGCTTGCACTTGAAACTGGTGAACTAGCACCAATCAATGCAGAAGAAAAACACTTCATTAAAGTGTTGTCTCACCCTCATAAGGCAAAGTCCAAGTTAGAGCGTGTTTGGTTGAAGTACATTCAACTGGCTCGTGGACGCCGTCGCTTTCACACCCTAAACGGCTGCAAACGCGGCGACGTATCTAGGGAAGAATACGAAAGTGAGTTAGTGTTAGAAGATTAGTAAAATCGCTCAAAGTGATACCTCATCACTTTGGGCTTTTTTTTGCCTTCAAACACACATCTTCTTTGTAATTGGTAAGTTTAGCCAACCTGTCCATTTTTACCAATATTTATATACAATTCATAGCGATAGCGTGACTAAAACTCAGCTCTCGTTCAATCTTATGGGTATTCATCCCACTGAGATTCATCGTTCTTCATCCTGCCCCTGTCTTTTATCACGATAGCGCTCCATTGCCATCATTATTTTTCTAGCTTCAACTATACGCTCAACGCTTGTTTATACGCCGCAACACGTTAATGCACCAAAGTTCTTCAATGGTTTGAACAACGCCATTATCGCAAAAGCGTATCAAAACATAGAAACACACCAACCCTTTCAGGTGCTGAATTAGATCAATATTGCTGTATATGACAAACGTATTAATCTTGTTTAACGCCACCAAATATCCATACAATAATTGTGCAATTTTGAGAGTTCCAGTCACAGATACGACGAAAAAAGCAAAAACTTGACCTAAAACAATAGCGGAACTGGATAACTTATTTTATAATGCGAATTAATGTTTCAGAACACTATAAAATTTTATTTCTAGGGGCAAAATCAATGAGACTTATTCCATTAAGCAACAAAGCAAAAGTAGGTAAATGGGCTGCTCGTCATATCGCAGATTCGATCAACAAATTCGCGCCAACTGCTGAGCGTCCATTTGTACTAGGTCTTCCTACTGGTAGCACACCTCTAACTACTTACGCTGAGCTAATTGAACTTTACAAAGCTGGCGAAGTAAGCTTCAAGCACGTTGTAACATTCAACATGGATGAGTACGTTGGTATCGAACCAAACCACCCAGAATCTTACCGCACATTCATGCACGAGAACTTCTTCAACCACGTTGATATCCAAGCAGAAAACATCAACCTGCTAGACGGCAAAGCTGAAGACATCGATGCTCACTGTGCAGCATACGAAGAGAAAATCCGTTCATACGGCAAAATCAACCTGTTCATGGGCGGCGTAGGCATCGACGGTCACATCGCATTCAACGAACCAGGTTCTTCTCTATCTTCACGTACTCGTATCAAAACGTTGACTGAAGACACTCGTATCGCGAACTCTCGTTTCTTCGATGGCGACATCAACCAAGTTCCTAAATACGCACTAACTATCGGTGTTGCTACTCTTCTAGATGCTGAAGAAGTGATGATCCTTTCTCTAGGCCACAACAAAGCTCAAGCGCTTCAAATGGCTATCGAAGGTTCTGTAAACCACATGTGGACTGTTACAGCTCTACAGATGCACCGTAAAGCTATCATCGTTGCTGATGAGCCAGCTCAACAAGAGCTAAAAGTTAAGACTCTACGCTACTTCCAAGAGCTAGAAGCTGAGAACATCCAAGACCTATAATCGATTGTCTTGAATAGAAAAAGCCACTGAATGTGGCTTTTTTTGTGCCTGCTGCTTTTGTATTTAATGAGGAGAGGTTTCGGATATTTTTTAGAAGCACAAAAACAACAAAGCGATTTCTCCATCGAGAGAAACCGCCATCATTTTAAACTTTGTATTGAAACGAACCAACAGCTACAAGATATGTAGGATGTGAAACAAGATAAGCAAGGGCTGCAAACTAGCGCTAAGAGCTCAGCGCGTTATCTCGGCATAAGGTAGTGATAATGTCAGTGATAGCTAATACAATCGTCGACTTCACCTTTTGATTATGTCGCCCCAAGAACATTTCAAGCATTGGACCAGACATGGTTTCCACCATCTCCGCGTCATATTCGATAGGCATAATACGCTGAATTGCGTGCACCTTGTTGAGCTCAAATATCACATCAACTTCTGTAAAGCTGGTGTCTTCACCCTGTATTTTCGCCCACTCTTTCAAGGTAACGAAAACCTCGAGATCGTCGTAGAGTTCTTTACTGATCACGCCAAGCCCGAGTAGCAACTTAGCACGAATCATGATCTCGCCTAACGGCCCACCACTGTTGAGAAGTGGTTCTACAACGAACTTAATTGCAGTGTCGTCTTTCTTAAAGATGTTTTTTAATACGGCATCTACCGTGTCGTCCAATGCATCGTAAGCAGCCATTAGGCAGGCGCCAGCACTCTCAGCTTCCGAAAGGGCTTCGAGTAATTCAGTTTCATGGCTTGTTTGTATTGGCATAACGGCTCGACAATAAGAAAGTGCCACTGGTGTGGCACTTTGATGGTTTATCATTTCAATGCTAGATAAGCTTCTTCCGCTAGTTTAACAACTTCTGAGTCACTATTCAGCTCAGAATAATGCGCTAATGTCTCAGCAAAGCCTTTTTCTGCGAACATTGCTTGAAGTTCAACCGCTTGAGGGTCGTCTTCGTTCTTGTAATGGAACGCAGCAGCGATTGCTTTTACTAGGTGAGCATTCGGTAGGCCGTACTCTAATGTACCGTTTAGAGGCTTAACTAGGCGGTCTTGCGGGCTCAGTTTACGAATTGGCTGACGACCAACGCGGTCTACTTCATCACGGAGGAACGGGTTAGCAAAACGACCTAGAATCTTCTGGATGTAGGCAGCGTGTGCTTCTGGATCAAAGCCGTAACGCTTAATCAGAACTGCACCACTCTCTTCCATCGTTGCTGTTACTTCAGCGCGGATTACGTCATCTTCGATAGAGTCTTTAATAGTCTCATGACCTGCAAGCACACCAAGGTATGCCGTTACCAAGTGACCTGTGTTTAGCGTGAACAGTTTACGCTCAACGAAAGCCATTAGGTTGTCAGTGCATTCCATACCTGGGATGTTTGGAATCTCACCTTTGAATTGCGTTTGGTCTACGATCCACTCGCTGAACGTTTCAACCGTTACCGCTAGAGGGTCTGTTTCGCCCGCTTCTGCCGGTGGAACAATACGGTCAACCGCAGAATCAACAAAGCCAATATGCTCTTCAGTGAAAGCTTTCATTTCATCAGAAAGGTGCTCTAACACTGCTGCTTTTAATTGGCTAGTACCGCGAACCATATTCTCTGCCGCGATGATGTTCATTGGTGCAGTGTTGTTTGCTGCTGCACGCTTTTCAATGCCTTGAGCGATAGACTTAGAGATGATTTTAAGAACCGTAGGGCCCACTGCAGTCGTCACAAGATCAGACTCAGCAATGCAATCTACTACTGCGCTTGTCGCTGAGTTTACTGCTGTCACGTTCTTAACAACTTCGACAACACACTCTTCGCCAACAATCTTAACTGGGTATTCTTGGCGTTCAATTAACGCATTTACAACCGTTTCATTTACGTCAGCAAACGTAACCTTCATACCAGCATCAGAAAGAAGCTTACCAATGAAACCACGACCGATATTACCTGCACCAAAATGTAACGCTTTCATAATTTTGACCTTATAAATATTTGAATCTAGATAGCTAACTACTCAACAACATGCCTTGACTATGTGCCCTAGGCATTAAGCAGTAAGCTATTCAGACTGAATCTTGTTAGAAAGATTAAGACCGAAAATGAGGCCAGTAGGGGGATACCGGCCTCCTTCACTCAGGAGCTTGACTAGAGCTTTTTAGTTTCCGTTGAGAATACGTAGAACATCAGCAGGGTTTGTTGTGTTCTGTAGGCATTCCACAGCTTCTTCATCATCGAGTGAATTGGTAATAGCCATCAGCACCATGTTGTGCTCATCGCCTTGTGCGGCAATACCGATAACCATTTTCGCGATATCATCTTCATCTTCGCCCCACTGAATACCTTCAGGGTACTGACAGAAAACGATGCCGGTTTTTTGTACGTACTGTTTCGCTTCGATTGTGCCGTGTGGTACTGCGATAGACTCACCTAGGTAAGTAGACACAAGCTCTTCACGAGCAAACATGCCATCTACATATTCTGGTGATACGTTGCCAAGTTTTACTAATTGTTCGCCAGCAAACTTGATTGCGTCTTCTTTTTGAGTCGCTTTAAGGCCAAGGAAGATGCTGTCGTCAGTGAGTGCAAGCTTGTTGCCTTCATGCGCTGGAGCTGCTGCAGGAGCCGGAGCTTCTACTTTCGCTTCGCCACTTTGAGCATCGACAAGCTCAGCAACTAGTTGGTCGTATACGCCGCCGTCTAGGAAGTTGCTTAGAGACATATGCATCGCACCTGGCACAGTGCTACGAGCACGGTCTGTTAGGTCTTTATGCGTAATAACGATTTGCGAATCAGCCGGTAGGTTGTTGATTGCGTAGTTGGTTACTTCAATGTCTAGGCCAGCTGTTGCTACTTTCTTACGTAGTAGACCTGCACCCATTGCACTTGAACCCATACCCGCATCACACGCTACATAAACTGCTTTTACATCCGCTAGGTTTACGTTTGCTTCTGCTGCTGCACCTTTAGAAGACGCTTTCATGTCTTTCATTTGTGCAGAAGCTTTTTCTAGAGAGTCTTCGTCGTCATCTTGAGCTGAAGTTTTAAGCAGAATTGAAGCCACTAAGAAAGATACTGCTGTTGCTGCGATAACTGACAAGACAACACCGATGTAAGAGCCTTTTGGCGTCATCAGTAAGATTGCGAAGATAGAGCCTGGTGATGCTGGAGAGATAAGGCCAGAATCGAACATTACGTTAGTGAATACACCCGCCATACCACCTGCGATTACCGCAAGAATTAGACGTGGGTTCATTAGTACGTAAGGGAAGTAAATTTCGTGGATACCACCTAGGAAGTGGATGATAGATGCACCAGCAGCAGATTGCTTCGCGCTACCTTTACCAAACACCATGTAAGCAAGTAGAAGACCAAAACCAGGACCTGGGTTTGCTTCGATTAGGAAGAAGATAGAGCGACCCATCTCTTCAGATTGCTGGATACCTAGTGGAGAGAAGATACCGTGGTTGATTGCGTTATTTAGGAATAGAATTTTCGCAGGTTCAACAAAAATAGATGCTAGAGGTAGTGCACCCGCTTCTACCATTGCGTTTACGCCAGCCGCAAGTCCGCCAGACAGAATCTTAACCGCAGGACCAATCACGATGAACGCGATGATCGCACAGATCATGCCGATGATACCCGCAGAGAAGTTGTTCACTAGCATTTCGAAACCACTCTTCACTTTACCGTGAACAGCTTCATCGAATTTCTTAATTGCGATACCACCTAGTGGACCTACAATCATTGCACCCATGAACATTGGGATATCAGTACCAACGATAACACCCATTGTTGTGATAGCGCCCACTACCGCACCGCGGTCACCACCAACCATTTTACCACCGGTGTAACCAATCAATAGTGGCAGTAGGTATGTAATCATAGGACCAACCATTGATGCTAACGTTTCGTTAGGCCACCAACCCGTTGGGATGAATAGTGCAGTAATGAAACCCCACGCAATAAATGCGCCGATGTTTGGCATTACCATATTGGATAAGAAACGACCAAAGTTTTGAACCTTAATCTTTGCTTCTGGTGATAACATAGGTAGAACCCCGTAGTGTATTGGTTGGTCAAATGACCGAAAGTGTGTACTCAAAAGTCGATTAAAATGTATCACAACATTTCCAAAATGCACCCTAGCCCAACTTTCGTGACAGCCATCACACACGAAAAACACTTTCGGGTTAACAAGCACACCTTAGATCACAAAAACACCATGAATTTAAATTACAAAGCCAAATTAATGATAATGGATATCATTAACACACGATCGGGATCACATTTTATTTTGTAATACTTAAAAATAAATAGTGATCAAAATCACACTTAGTAAAATATAGCATCTAAGATCTATATAAACCGTATAAAAGAACATCGTGTCACGTATATAAAATATGCAGCCAGATGAGTAAAATCACTATAAATGTAATTTAATTACAGATTGAGCTACATTTTGCTAAAAATACAAAACGAGACCTAACGCTCTACTAAAAACATAGACCACTGAACTGCAGTTAGTATTGATAGATGTGATATGGTATTTACCAACGCTATCGCATCATATATATCTCCAACACCCATCAGCTGATGACTCCGCTATTTGAGAAAAGACTATGTCAGACAAAATTTCCACATCCGCACTCGCTAAACAAAAAGGCATAGAAGCTAAAGCTTTATTTAGCGATCTAAAAACAGCGGGCTATATAGTGCGTTCACAAGAGCGTTGGATTCTCACAGAACGGGGAGAAAGCTTTGGTGGGGAATATGTCGAACACAAGAAGTTTGGTGTCTTTATTGTCTGGCCAGAGAAACTACTTATCGATTTGGACTCATTCTCAGGAAAAACACTAACTGCGACTCAACTGGGTAGTGCTTTTCAACTTAGCGCAAAGAAGATCAACTTATTGCTCAATGAACTTGGTTGGATAACAAAAGAAGAAGACGGTTGGCATGTCACCTCTACAGGCTTAAAAGCCGGTGGTGAACAAAGAGAAGATAAAGCGACTCAAAACTTATTCGTGGTATGGCACGACTCACTGGTTCGCAATAAACGTTTGAAGCAGTCTGTTGTTGAATTCCTAGGGCATGATGCTGAAAGCCACTCGACCGATGTGTCATTCTCCAGTTTTCGTCAGAAATTTGAGGCGAAGCACCGAAGCTTAGATGGGCATTATGTTCGTTCAAAGGGAGAACTGATCATCGATAACTGGCTTTATATGGCAGGAGTGGTTCATGCGTACGAGCGTCCGCTACCAATATCAAAAGAAGTGATCAGCGATTTTTATCTACCAAGTGGCAAAGTATACATCCAGTTCTGGGGAACCGATTCTGCGCCAATCGCCGAAGATAAACGTGAAGCGACGAGAAAAATCTATGAAGATCATGGTTTTGGTTTAATCGAAATTACGCCAGAAGATATCCCCAACCTAGACAGCGTACTTCCGCCATTATTGCGCCAATATGGTATCAAGGCTTACTAAGCTACTGAATCTAGAGATTCCACCTCCATTAAGATCACATTTATCGAATCATTATGGACATTATTAACCATAGTGATTTGATATGTTCGCTATTTTTCCCGAGTCATTCTTCTATTATCTTACACCCATCGACTTGAGCTACCGCAGATACTCGATTTATTGGGGCATGTTCGATAACTATTTAGACGTTCAATCTATAGAGATTCGTTTAAATTCGTTATCCGTTTATTGTTGACGTGACTGAACATAAAACCCTACAACATTTATTATTGATAGATATTAGGATTCAACATGACTCATCCAATCATTACTGATCTAAACACTCGTTACACAGCTAAAAAATACGATGCAGAAAAACGCATCTCTGCGGAAGACATGGAAGTAATCAAAGAAGCACTTCGCTTGTCAGCTTCTTCTATCAACTCTCAGCCTTGGAAATTCATCATCATTGAGAGTGACGCAGCAAAACAACGCTTCCACAATACTTTCGAAAACATGTTCCAGTTTAACCAACCACATGCGAAAGAAGCGTCACACACGATCCTGTTTGCTCACGATCCTAAGTACACTAAAGAGAAATTCGCGAAGCGTGCTGATACAGAAGTAAGCTCTGGTCACCTACCAGCTGAAATGTACGAGCAATTCTTAGGTGCTTACGCATTCGCAGAAATGAACACAGACGAAACAGGTTTCAACGGTAACTGGACTAAGTCTCAAGTTTACATCGCACTAGGTAACACACTGCACACACTAGCTCGCCTAGGTATCGCTTCAACACCTATGGAAGGTGTAGATGCAGCTATGATCAGCGAAGAGTTTGCTGACGAACTAGAAGGTCACATTGTTGATGTAGCGCTAGCTATCGGCTACCACAAAGACGGCGAAGACTACAACTACGGCAAACCAAAAGCGCGCCTAGCTCTTGATGAAGTCATTACTACGCTGTAATAGACACTGATCTGTAATAGCTGACACAAACAAATCGCACTGCTTTATTTGGCCAGACGCTCGCTGGCCTTTTTTATATCTGTTATTTATCCAAGCCACTACCCACCAAAAAGTCATAAAGACACATTAAATTCAATATGATTACAAAAACCAACAAGTCATAAAGACACAAATTAGAGCTCAAAAAGCAAACAAACACAATTAAAACAACAATTTAAAAATGTGGCACGACTAGTGCAATGAGAGCCTTAGATATTTCAATAAGGTATTATCATTATGACTATTCACGTTAAATCAAATGTTCATTGGGTCGGCGTCCACGATTGGGAAACCGAGCATTTCCACGGTAAGGAATACCACATGAACAAAGGTACGAGCTATAACTCGTACCTGATCCGTGAAGAGAATACAGTGCTTGTCGATACTGTCGATCATCGCTTTACTGAGCAATTCCTTGCAAACCTAGAGATGGAAATCGATATCAACGAGATCGACTACATCATTTGCCAGCACGCCGAAGAAGACCACTCAGGCGCGCTCTCTGCGCTGCTTGCTAAAATTCCGAACACGCCGGTTTATTGTACTGAAGCTGGAGTGACCTCCATTGTTGGTCATCACCACCAACCAGACTGGAATTTCAGAACCGTCAAAACCGGTGACACTCTTGATGTCGGTAACGGCAAGCAACTTATCTTCGTTGAGATGAAAATGCTGCACTGGCCAGACTCAATGGCAACTTACCTAACTGGTGATGAAATCCTGTTTAGTAACGACGCTTTCGGCCAACACTACTGCGACGAAAATCTATTCAATGACCAGCTAGACCAAGTTGAACTACATGAACAGTGTCTGCGTTACTTCTCGAATATCCTGACGCCGTTTGCGCCGCTGGTTAAAGCAAAGATTGAAGAAGTGCTGAGCTTAGGCGTGCCGATCGATGTTATCGCAACCTCTCACGGTTGTATTTGGCGTGACAATGCGACTCAAATCGTTGAGCAATATTACGAGTGGTCGAAAGCCTACAAAGAAGATCGCATCACGATTGTCTACGACACCATGTCCAACAACACTCGCATGATGGCTGATGCTATCGCGAAGGGTATCCGCAAAGGCAGCCCAGAAACGGCAATCAAGGTGTTCAATATTTCTAAGCACGACAAGAATGACATCCTTGCCAATGTCTTCCGCTCAAAGGGTGTGCTTGTTGGGTCATCGACCATGAACAACGTGATGATGCCGCAAATCGCCGCGCTACTTGAAGAAATACACGGCCTGCGCTTTGCAGGAAAAAGAGCCGCAGCATTTGGCTCTTCAGGTTGGACTGGCGGCGCAGTAAAACGCATCGATGCTCGCTTACGTGAAGCCAACTTCGAGGTGAGCGCACCTCAGCACATCCACTGGAAACCAGATACAGACGCACTTCGTCAATGTATTGACTACGGGATGACACTGGCCGAAGTTTGGCGCACCGATGCGGACGAGGTTAGTGAGCCTAAACAAGTTGAGCGCAACGTTCAACGTATTGAATCAGCACCGACAAGCACCCCAACAGAGCTAAAAGACACGACAGAGCAGAAGTCAGAAGAAGCGCAAGATAAGCCTGTACATAGCGCAGATTGCACTTGCTGGCGCTGTACTGTGTGTGAATGGGTGTACGACCCACAGTTAGGTGAACCCTACCAAGGCGTTGAACCGGGAACACCTTGGGCACAAGTGCCAGATGATTTCCTTTGCCCTGAATGCCATTTAGGTAAAGAAGTGTTTGTGGAGAAGTAACATGTCGAACATTGTGATTGTGGGCGGTGGTTTCGCCGCCCTACAAACCATAAAGATGGTACGTAAAATTGACCAAGATGTCGCGATTACCATGATCACGGCAGATGCAGGGGTTGAGTACAGTAAGCCGAATCTTTCACACGTATTCAGCCAGGCTCAAACACCACAGTCGTTAGCCGTTAATAACGCTCAGCAATTGGCTGAGCAGTACAACGTAGTCATCAAAACCAAGGCTTTCGTCAGTGAAATCGATACTAAGCAGCAGTGTGTTCATGTTGACGGGCAAATTATTCACTATTCGAAGTTGGTATTAGCGACTGGCGCAACGCCCTTCATACCACCAGCGGAAGGGCTTAAACGCAGCGCGACCATTACTCTCAATAGCTTGGAAGAGTTCGAAAAACACAAGGCTCAGGTTGATGACGCACAACGTATCACTGTGATTGGTGGAGGCTTGATTGGGGTCGAGCTTGCATTCGACCTTCAAACTGCGGGCAAAGATGTCACGATTATCGAACCCGCAAGTTATCTATTGAACAGCCTTGTGCCGCCTTTCGTTTCACTTGAGTTGGAAAGGGAGCTGACAAAAGCAGGGGTTACCGTCGAAACCGACTCGGCGATTTGTCGAGCGACTTACCTCCACGATGGAGTCAGGCTACAAACTACCGCCTCTCGATTAATACGAGCAGATATCGTTATTGCCGCAGCAGGATTAAGGCCAAATACGGCTTTAGCCACGCAAGCGGGAATAGAGGTCAACAGAGGCATTGTGGTCAATGACACCCTGAAAACCAGCGCCAACAATGTGTATGCGATTGGTGATTGCGCTGAAATTGAAGGTCGTGTGATGGCCTACTTACAGCCAGCAATCTTGTCGGCAAACGTGTTGGCGAAGCAGCTGACTATGGATAAAGGAGAGATCAAAGTGGGCGATGCAAAGCTCAGCTTGCCTCATATGATCACCAAGGTGAAAACACCGAGTTACCCTATTCAGCTGGCAGGGCGCGATATTCACACAGCTCAGAGCTGGGAAACTCGATTCGATCCTAAAGGCATTGTCGCCAAAGGCTTCAATGAAGATAACCAGTTGGTTGGATTCATTGTCACGGGAGAGCACATCAAGGCTGCATTTCCTTTACTAAAGGAGTTGCAAATAAGTTCACCATCATAAGTACAAAGGTGTAAAAGCAGTCGACTCATTACATAGTTCGGCTGTATTCAACACAAAAATGCACATCAAATTCGGGAAAATTTGATGCTTATACTAGAGCAACTCGAGTATAAGCAAGCAATAAAAAAGCCAGTCAACAGGCTGGCTTTCTTGTATTCATCTTAGTGCGATGAGCTTATCGCACTTAAGCAAAGGCGAACATTAACCTATAAACGAGATGTAACCTTGAAGGATAATCAGGTTAACGATATCGATAAAGAAGGCACCAACAATTGGCACAACCATGAAGGCTTGTGGCGATGGACCGTATCGATTCACCAAAGAGCCCATGTTCATTACTGCCGTTGGTGTTGCACCTAGGCCGAAACCACAGTGACCACCCGCCATAACCGCTGCGTCGTAGTTAGAACCCATTACTTTGAACGTCACAAAGTAAGAGAAGATACCTAACACCACCGCCTGAACCGCAAGAATAGCCAAGAACGGAATCGCAAGATCAAAGATGTTCCAAAGCTTAAGGCTCATTAGCGCCATTGCTAGGAACAGTGACAATGACACCGTACCAAGAATATCGACCGTTTCGCTGTCAGTCTTATGCAGCTTAGTCACTTCAAACACGTTAGTGATGAACACACCGATAAACAACGCGTAAACGAAGTCAGGAATCATCAACCAAGAAATTTCAAAAGTCGCCACCCACTGCTCTAGGTACTTCGCACCCGTGATACAGATAAGAAGGATGAACAACACTTCAATCACCTTCTTCGCCGTCACTTTGTCTTCTTCATACTCGTTGTAAGTAACAAGTTCAGGGAAGCGCTCGTGCGTTTGCGTGCCAGTGCCGTACTCAGATTCAAGCTGGTTTTTATCAATCAGCTTTTGCGCCACTGGGCTACCGATAATACCACCGATGATCAAACCAAAGGTCGCTGAAGCCATTGCGATTTCTAGCGTATTTGCAATGCCAAACGTGTCTGCAAAGGTTTGAGACCAAGCCGCGCCTGTACCGTGACCACCCGAAAGCGTGATAGAGCCAGCAATCAAACCCATCAAGGGTTCAAGGCCTAGTGCCGTTGCTAAGGTTACGCCTACACCGTTTTGGATAATGATGTAAACCGACGCTACCCCTAAGAATAGGAATACCTTAGCACCACCTTTTATCAGCTGCGTGTAGTTCGCCGCAAGGCCGACCGTTGCAAAGAACATCAACATAAACGTGTTCTGCAGGGGCAAAGAAAACTCAAGGTCAAGGCCGTTAAAGTGCAGGGCTGTAATAGCAAAAGCGACAATCAAGCCGCCGACAATGGGCTCTGGAATGTTGTACTTTTTGAGAATCGGAAGCTTTGCATTGACGAAATGACCTAGAAACAAAACACTAATCGCGATTAGGAAGGATTCTAATGGTCCAATTGAAATTAATTGATTCATATAACCTCTATTTTTTTACGTTCTCATCTTCCCTAATGAGTCTAGTTTTATCTGTAATTATTTGTGCTGCTCTACCTATATTTATACAAACTGGAGAGAAAGTGTGGATTCGAAAAGCGAACACATTACTGCGATCGCTTAGTGCCATGTTAGTAGCACGTTAACTTTTATAGGAGATAAAAGGATTTGTGACAACAATCACCTCCTAAAAGTTGAAAACGGCGTGAGTATCTATGCCGCTGACTCTGCTTTCTTAATACCTAAAAAAGCAAAAAGGAGCTATTTCTAGCTCCTCTTTCATCACCATCGCTGGTAATTAGAATTTTTTCGGTGCGTAACCCGTCATAACCTCAATGCGAAGTTCTTTACCGATCTTCGTCATTGGGTGAACAATTACGAGTCCTTTAACAGACTTTTTAAGTTTACCCATATCCGCTTGCTCAGCCTTAGTGATTTCACGGCTAAATGGCATATCAACCAGAGACTTACGCTCTTGGTTCACATCGTAGCTTTCTTTGTGTTTAAGCTGGGCAATTTTCTTAGTTAGCTTCTTAATCTCTTCCTCGAACTGACGAACAACAGGACGATCATTACGAGTTTTAGCAGCATCTAACTTGTGGCGACACTTGTCTAGACGGTTGTTAATTTGTTGAAGTTCGTTTTTAACACTCATAATAATTTCCTAAGATTAAACAAGCCAATTCGGATTGGGGCGCGGAGTATAGCACAAGGGTTCTGTTGAACCGAAATTTATCTGTTAATTACCAACAGAAACGAATCACATAGATACCGCTCATTCAGCTCACCTATTCTTTGTGGCGAAACGCTAAGCGGATTATTCATTGATAGGATAGCGCCTACATCAAAAATTGCAGTCCTCGATGCATCAAAATTCCGTCTAAACTTATACTCTAACGCAATAACTAAATCAGGGTACACAGCTTGGAGTTGTTACCCCCAGCACGACTCTGATTCACCACGTAATCACAAGGATAGCCGATGACATTATTGAAACGAACATTGACCTGCAGCCTAGCCTTAAGTGCAATGTTTGCCACAACTTATGCATCTAGTGAACAAACCACCCAAAGTAACCTAATCGTCGAGTACTCTACACCGCAAAATACCGAAGAAGAGCAGCTCAAACGAGAGATTCAAAGCAGTGGCGTTAATGACACCGTGGTCGACCTATCAAACCAACTGTTCATGTTTGAGAAGCCATTAACCATTCAATATGGCGGGGAAGAAGGACCACTCTACGATCCGCAAACCCATCAAGTGCTGATCCCTTACAGTTTTTACGCTGAGTCATTCCATTATTTCGAGAAGAACCAATACGAAAAAGAGTATGGGAAATCTGCGCAAACCGGCGCTATTGATACCTTGCTGCACACCCTACTACACGAAGCTGGGCATGCGTATATCGAAGATCAGAACATTGCCATATTGGGTAAAGAAGAAGATGCGGTTGATAACCTAGCAACCGTGCTACTGCTTAACTACGTAGAGCATGGGGCTGATGCCGCTATCAGCGCTGCTGACATGTTCGCTTTCGAGTCAGAAGACCGCCCGGAGTATTACGACTTGGGGGAATACATCGACGAGCACAGTTTCGACCTGCAGCGTTACTTCTCCACGTTATGCTTAGTGTATGGCAGCGATCCTGATGCCTATAAAAACTTGCTCGATGAAGTGGAAAACGACTATTTGAAAGACAGAAAAGAGTTCTGCGTTGAGCACTTTGACGTGATCAATGAAAATTGGCATCAGTATTTGAAAGAGAGTGACGATGCTTAGGTGCTGAAAGGTTAGTGTCGAGAACGAGACAAAACGGCTTGGGCATCAAATTCCAAAGCCGTCACTCGATAGGTTTGCTTAAGTCTTACGTGTTAAGAGTTAACCCTAGACCTTCACTTTATACTTCAGATCTTGAGCTTCATCGCCGGTCATGCCTCGAAATCCCCAGCAGTGCGATGGCTGCTCCTTAATGGTGATTTCAATATCAATTGGAGAGATAGCTAACTGCTTCTCTATCTCAGAAAATATCTTCTTGATTAAGCGCTTTTTGGTATTTACCGCTCGACCTTCCATCATGTTGATCTCAATGACGGTATAAGCTTCTGTTCTTCCTTCTGGGTAAAAGAAGTCATCTCGTTCCAATGGCACAAACCGATGTGCTCGCTTGTCATCGGGTAAACCCATTTCACTGTTTAAGCACTGCTGCAACACATTAGAGAGCTGCAACTTAATTGGATTTAAGCACTCTTTGATACCATAAATAACAATCATGACCATTCCTTTGATGCGATGTTAGGTATAGAAGAACGTCAGATAGAAGCATCGCCTGGCGACTACCCATTCGCTTACTATTTGTACACATATTACCTAATGACGCGTATGAGAAAAGGTAAAAACAATGAATTTATGAACAGGTGCAACAAAATACTTATCCCTTTGCCAACATAAGCCGAAGCGAATTGATCGAACACCACCCTCCCCGCGTATATCTTCTCAAATCACATTTGAACTAAGGAGTACTATGTGCCGAATTCACCTAGGAAGACCACGCGGACAAACGCCGAACCAGAAACACCCGTAGAGTCTTCTCTGGAGCTCGCAGTGTTTCCCCTCCCCATCTTCCTTCTACCGGGAGGCAGACAAAGACTGCGCATTTTTGAGCCAAAGTACCTCGCGATGGTTGCTCACGCAGCGCAGGGCGATGGTTTCATTATCGCCACTCAAGATAACTCTAACTCTGAGCATCTTAGTTCTTGGGGAACAAAAGTGACAATCGTCGACTTCAATATGTCGGACGACCAGATCTTAGAAATTGATGTCGAAGGCGAAAAGTTGGTGCAATTGCATGGTTCGTTTCGAGACGACGATGAACTGATTAAAAGCCAATTCAGCTTGTTGCCTCACTGGCCTACCGATGAATATAAAGTGCCCAACGTGTTTACCGCATTTTTGGTTCAGTTGTTTCGCGACCACGATTCGATAAGAACACTCTATCCCACTCCTGATTTTGAGAGCCCACAATGGATCTGTGCGCGATTGCTCGAAATGATGCCTATCCCACTGGAAAAGAAAACAGAATTTACTGAGCCAGCCAGTTTTCCGTCTCTAGTTCCTTTTTTGAATCAAATCATTACGGGGCAATAAGCACCTTTCTTCACTATAATTTTGTATAGTGGAAATTAATTTAAATTAAAGTGATCCCGACTTTCTCCTTTCACGTAGTGCCTATCAAATTCGCATGATGGTTAGTTACTATGCAAGTGGAAAGCAGAAGTTCAGGGAACGGCAAGGAGCATGTCATTATTCCCGATAACAAAGTACCTACAGACAACAAAGTACCGACAGAGCTCTCGAGCTGGTTGGTGTTGGTTGGTACCGACCGAGACAAGCAGGCATTCACCTGTTTGTTTAAGTTCTTCGCTCCTAAGATTAAGCGTTTTGGCATTAGTAAGTTAGGCGGCGAAGCGGCTGCCAACGAGCTAGTTCAAGACACGATGACTAATGTTTGGAAGAAAGCACATCTCTACAATGTAGATAAAGGCGCTGCGACCACTTGGGTCTACACGGTAATGCGTAATGCAGCGTTCGATATGTTGCGTAAAGTGAAAGCGAAAGCCGAACAAACGATAGCCGACGATATCTGGCCGATAGATGCGATGGTAGCCGAATCTCAAAGTGAAGATTTGCCATTCGGTGATCATTTGATGAGCCGACACGTAATGACTCAAATAGAGAAATTGCCTCTTGCTCAGAAAACCATCGTCAAAGGCGTCTATTTTCAAGAGCTCTCTCAAGAGCAACTCGCTCAGCAACTTGGCGTCCCACTTGGAACTGTGAAATCACGTCTGAGACTCGCTTTAGCCAAATTAAAAGTTCACATGGGGGAACAAGACCATGATTAAACATCACCCAAACGCGGCAATCTTGAAAGACTTCGTCGATGGCACGCTGGCTGATTCAGTTTCTTTGATTGTTTCTAGCCATGTAGAACTGTGTGAACACTGCCAACAACAAGTTAAGCAGCTTACCGCTGAAGCGGCGAATAGTGCATTTGACGCAGAGCCAGTCTTCTCAAATGAAGATCTAGACAACTTCTCAATGGACGACATGGACTTTGATTTTGACGCGATTGAGCAAATCACAGCCGATGCTTCACAGTCAGTTGAAGTGACTCCAGAGGTTCAGAAAGTAACCGTCGCAGACACAACATTCACAATTCCTCGCGCCCTCAACTCAGTCGCGAGAAAGGACTGGATGAACCTAGGCAAAATTTCACGAGCAAGACTCGATTTTGCTGACGAAGCACACCACACCAGCTTGTTGCACATCGACAAAGATGGACAAGTGCCTTGTCACACCCACAAAGGCTTCGAGATCACGCTTCTTCTAGAAGGCAGTTTCGAAGACGAAATGGGTGTCTACAACAAAGGTGACTTCATCTGGTTGGACGGCAATCACACTCATCAACCTGCAACAAAAGAAGGTTGTGTCTGTTTAACCGTTTCAAGTGATGCGTTGTACTTCACTAAAGGCGTGAGTCAACTGTTCAACCCACTAGGTAAATACATTTATTAGATTGAAGTATTTACTGGGCTCGTCACAAGACTCGCACAGTTGGCTAGGTAGAAAAGTAAAAACCGAACTAAAGTAATGTGGAATAAGCAACAAACCACATAATATAAGAATAACGATGAGCAATGATCGTAAGGAATTGACCAATGGATAAAAAAATAAAAATAGGCATCAGTGCATGTGTCGCCGGTCATAAAGTTCGGTTCGATACTGGACACAAACGTTCTCGCTTTTGCACAGACGATCTTGCGGATTACGTAGAGTTAGAACCGGTTTGTCCTGAAATGGGCGTCGGCCTTCCAACTCCTCGCCCAACCATTCGTCAAACAAGAATGTTAGATGACATCATTCACGTTTCTCGCCCAGATGGTTCAGGTGATGTGACCAACGAACTGATCGAGTTCGGTCAAAACTACTCAAAGAACAACCAACACATTGCTGGCTTTATTGTGTGTCAAAAAAGCCCAACCTGTGGAATGGAACGCGTGAAGGTATACCACCACCATGGTCGCGGCTCTGAATCGACTGGTGTAGGCATGTTCACCCAACAAATTATGGACGGTAACCCGTTACTTCCCGTTGAAGAAAACGGCCGCCTTAACGATCCCATTTTGCGTGAAAACTTCATGACTCGAGTGTTCACTTATCAAAAATGGCTCGATCTTGTGGATGAAGGTGTGACTAAACACAAACTGATTCAGTTCCACAGCGCTCACAAGTACTTAGTCATGTGTCACCACGTTGAGGGATACAAAAGTTTGGGCAAACTGTTAGCGGGTAATGAGTTAGACATCGACGAATTGGCGGCTCAATACATCGAAGGTTTGATGAAGGCGTT
Organism: Vibrio sp. 10N.261.46.A3; assembly: GCF_041472995.1. Taxonomy (NCBI): domain Bacteria; kingdom Pseudomonadati; phylum Pseudomonadota; class Gammaproteobacteria; order Vibrionales; family Vibrionaceae; genus Vibrio; species Vibrio sp. 10N.261.46.A3. The sequence goes on from NZ_JBFRRH010000021.1 coordinate 32,752, forward strand.
ATCGCATCATGCTAATCGAGGCAGTCACGCCAATACGCTGCATCACTTGCAAGGTTACTTTAAGAAACAACTGAGTAGCGCTCACAAGCAAGAACTCACCAACCAGATAGATTCTTTCAGAGAGGGCGTGATTCCACTGCTAGTGCCGCTGACACTGATCAATCACTACCTAATGGAATACCCAAACGAGTACTTGGAATCACAGGTTTACCTAAACCCTCACCCACAAGAACTTAAGCTGAGATACGGATATTGAGCGACATTTTATGGATACGACGAGACCTGAGGATTCACGATAACCCAGCTCTCGTCGCAGCAATTGAAAACGGCGTATCTATCGCCGTTTTTATTTCAACCCCACAGCAATGGCAGCAACACCACCTTGCACCAATCAAAGCTGATTTCATCTATCGTCATCTAAAACAACTCGATTCCCAGCTCGCTGAATTTGGGATGACTTTGCTTCATCTGAAAGCGACCGATTTTGACGACCAATCCAGACAGCTCATCGACTTATGCCAGCAGCTTGATGCCAAGTGCGTCTACGCAAACTCTGAGCCTGAGGTCGATGAACAGGCTCGCGATAAAAAGCTAATTTCAAGCGGCTTAAACCTCAAGATCAGCGATTGTGACGTTATGCTGCCACTCGGTAGCGTTCTCAACAAACAAGGCGAGATGTTCAAAGTTTTTACGCCCTTTAAGAACGCTTGGTTAAAAGAAGTTCAGGTGAAAGGCATCATCTGCAGTCCAGCTCCTGTCGAGTCAGCTGAACGTTTACAAACACAGCTTCCTGACGACTTACAAGCCTTAACCCTCTCCGTTGACTATGATTTCGACTTTCCTCGTGTGGATTCGAGTCGCTGGCCATTAAGCCAAGATGTATTGGGCAATGTGATCCCCAATTTCTTAGGCAATAAAGTCAACGACTACGCACGTCTGAGAGACATTCCCTCAGTTAAAGGGACATCAGGGCTATCACCTTATTTAGCGATTGGCGCCGTGAGCCCACGTTGGTTAGCGATTCAATTGATTCAGCAACAACCCGATCTGTTATTTGATACGCAATTACCGGCCTTTTGTTGGCTCAATGAATTGATTTGGCGAGATTTTTATAAGCATTTGATGTTCCACCATCCTAAACTGGTTAAAGGTGCTAACTTTCAGCCAAAATACAATGGTTTAGATTGGTATCACGATCACCCTAGCTTCAAAGCTTGGTGCGAAGGAAAAACAGGATATCCATTGGTTGATGCAGCAATGCGTCAACTGGTTGAAACGGGCTGGATGCACAACAGGCTAAGAATGGTGGTGGCAAGCTTCCTAACCAAGCACCTGCTTATTGACTGGCGTTGGGGCGAACGTTTCTTTATGTCACACCTTATCGATGGTGACTTTAGTGCCAACAATGGTGGCTGGCAGTGGGCTTCAAGTACTGGCTGTGATGCTCAACCTTACTTCCGAATTTTCAATCCAATCACCCAGAGTGAAAAGTTTGATCCAAAAGGAATTTTTATTCGTAAGTACATACCAGAGCTGCAAAATATCCCAGATAAGCATGTGCATTTCCCACATGAATTTATCGCTAAAAACGGAATAGACAGCGAATACTGGCAACCCATCGTTGAGCATAAAGAAGCACGATTGAGAGCCTTAGCCTTCTTCAAATAATTAGAGTGAATATTATGGATAACTCTCTATGGCTTGATAACTTTCTCAACATGTATCGAGAACTCGGAACCGACAATTTCGACGTGCTTAAGACGGTTTATCACCCTGATATTGAATTCCAAGATCCGCTGCATCATGTCAGCGGTATTTCGGCGCTTACGCACTACTTCGAGAACCTCTACACCCAAGTAACCAGCTGTTACTTTCATATCGAACACACTTTCGAAGCGAACGACGAAGCTTCTGTTTACTGGACGATGCAGTTTGCTCACAAACAATTAAATGGGCAAAAGCCGATCGAAGTACAAGGACACAGCCACCTTAAGATGCTCGACGGTCAAGTGGTCTACCACAGAGACTATCTCGACGTCGGCTCTATGTTGTATGAACACATTCCAGTACTGGGCTGCGCGATCAAATCCATCAAAAAGAGGGCGAGCCGATAATGCGTATTATGATTACAGGCGCGACCTCAGGTATCGGCCAATCCCTAGCTAAAGATTACGCTCAGCAAGGACATCAGGTGATTGCTTGTGGCCGCAACTCAGACAAGCTGCAAGCCTTAGTTGATTCGCACGAGACAGACGTCGCGCATTCATCCATTACGCCGCTCTGTTTCGACCTGACTGATTACCACAACTTCCCAGAACTCGACCAAGACAAACCGCTCGACCTGCTGATTCTAAATGCGGGTGATTGTGAGTACATCGACGACCCAGTGAATTTTGATGCCGAGCTGTTCGAGCGCGTCATCAACATAAACCTAATTTCAATTGGCTACGCTCTTAAAGCCTGGTTAAAAAACATCAAGCCAGGCGGCCGTTTGGTTTTAGTCAGCTCCAGCGCCAGCTTTTTACCTTTGCCAAGAGCCGAGGCTTATGGCGCTTCAAAGGCAGCCCTCACCTACTTAGGCAGAACACTTTCGGTTGATCTGGCAACGCACAACATTCATGTCTCAATTGTGCACCCAGGCTTTGTTGAAACGCCATTAACCGAGCGAAATACGTTCTCTATGCCTATGATTATTAGTAGTGAGGCCGCAACTCAGCGAATCGTAAATGGTATCGCTCAAGGAAAGAGTGAAATTGATTTCCCAAGACGATTCATCATGTTGATGAAGCTACTAAGAATGCTTCCAACTCCAGTTTGGCAAAAACTCGCTTCAAGGATGGTATAACAATGAAGAAAATCGCCATTATTGGTTCAGGTATCTCTGGACTCACTTGCGCGCATATATTAGATAAGCACCACGACGTAACAGTATTCGAAAAGAACGATTACGTAGGGGGGCACACCGCTACCGTTGATATTGAACATCAAGGCTCGGCGTTTTCGATAGATACAGGTTTCATCGTATTCAATGATCGAACCTACCCGAATTTCAATCAGCTTCTAGAACAACTCGGTGTCGAAAGGCAACCGACTGAGATGAGCTTCAGCGTCCACAACACGACTACCAAGTTTGAATACAACGGCCACAGCATTAATTCGTTATTCGCGCAGAGGAGTAACATCTTCAAACCTCAGTTCTGGTCTTTAGTGTCTGACATTCTCAAGTTCAACAAACTGTGTAAGGCTCAGTTTGAAAGCAATAAATTCACACCAGACGTTACCCTTGGCAGCTTCCTACGCGATAATCAATTTTCCGACTTTTTTAGTCAGCACTATATCCTGCCGATGGGCGCGGCTATTTGGTCGACAAGCTTGGAAGAGATGGAAGAGTTTGAGCTGAAGTTCTTCATCCAGTTTTTCTACAACCACGGATTGCTCGATATCGCAAACCGTCCTCAGTGGTATGTGATTCCAAAGGGATCGCGTTCTTATGTTGAAATCATCCTTTCACGCTTAAACAAACCTGTTGCACTGAATACATCGATTAAACAAGTGACTCGCCAAGAAACAGGCGTCACGATTGAATTTGAAGATGGCAGCACACAAGACTTCGACGAAGTAATCTTTGCTTGCCACTCAGACCAAGCCTTACGTCTGCTTGGTGATGCAACAAAACAAGAGCAACAGGTACTGGGCGAGATCCCATACAGCCGTAATGAAGTCGTTCTGCACACCGATACTCGCTTACTCCCAGATAGAAAACTGGCTTGGGCAAGCTGGAATTACATGTTGGATGGCGACAGTAAACGACCTGCTTGTGTCACGTACAACATGAACATTCTGCAAGGCATCGAAAGCCAAGACACCTTCTGTGTCACCTTGAATCAAAGCGAAGCCATCGACCCAGAAAAAATCATTCGCAGCTTTGTTTATCATCACCCGGTACTTAATTCGAACACGGTCGAAGCTCAGCACAAGCGTGAGCAGATTTGTGGCAAAAACCAGACGCACTTTGCCGGCGCGTACTGGTACAACGGCTTCCATGAAGACGGTGTCCACAGTGCACTCGATGTAACCAAACGCTTCGGTTTAGATTTGAGTACGAGTTCCGCGCTATGAACAGTCAAACCCTGACACCCGAGATGGGGATCGCATCCGAAAAGAGTGAAGAGCTCAGCGGTATCTATTGGGGTAACGTCAGACATCGCCGCTTTGGCGACATCACCCATGAGTTTAGCTATCAGCTATATATGATGGGGTTAGATCTTGATGAGCTGCCCCAAACCACAGCGCGCAGTGCGCTGTTCGGAACTCGTTGGTACAACCCGATTCGGTTTGTCGAATCGGATTATCTCGCTGAAAAAAAAGAAAATGTCACCACGGATGAACCAAAATCACTTAAGCAACGTATAGCTTCCAAAGTGCAACAACTTGGTGGGGTTTGGTCTGATTCAAACCGTGTGACGATGCTGGCTCAGTGCCGCTGTTTAGGCATCTATTTCAGCCCAATCAACTGCTTCTTCTGTTACGACGAAACTGGAGATTGCAAATACATGTTGGCTGAGGTGAGCAACACGCCTTGGCGAGAAAGACACTACTATCTCATCGACATGCACCAAGAGTTGAAGGTAAAAAAAGAGTTTCACGTTTCGCCGTTCATGGATTTGAACATGACTTATTTTTGGAAAATTAAGCCACCAGCGAAACGCACGTTAGTTCACATCGAAAGCCGCCGAGACGATAAGCTTTTCGATGCGACACTGGCTCTGACGAAACAGTCAGTAACCAAGACAAACATTAGACGAACGGTATTCAAGATTCCGGCGATGACGATAAAAGTCGTGATGGGAATTTATTATCAGGCTCTCAAATTATTCCTGAAAAAAGTACCGTTTGTGGCGCATCCAGACTCTACGTCTTAAGCGCACATGAAAGAACTCAATTGAAGCTTGGGTTCGCTCCAATCAAGGAGCTGAACTCAGCTTAGTTGGCACAAAATATTAGAATGAGTTATCAGCGAGGTTTACATGGAACAGCTTGCCAAACAAAACAACAATATTGAACAACAAGCTAAAGCCGTTGCTGTTTCAAGCAACTGTAAATATCGAGCTTTAATCTTTAAGGTTTTAGAAAGCCTGCAATTCGCGACGCTCGAGATCATTGAGCGCGACCAGCATTCGGTGTTCGGCGACCGAGAAGCAGACTTGAAAGGTCGAATCGTAATTCATGATGCGACCTTTTTTAGAGATGTAGTTATCAACGGCAGTATTGGGGCATCTGAAGCGTACATCGATGGTAAATGGACCAGCCCGAATCTCACGCGTGTGATTCAAATCATGGCTCGTAACCAAGCCCAATTGGATGAGCTTGATGACAAGACACAATGGATTTCCCGCTTAAAAAACCTATTGCTGCGTCGTAAGAATGCCAACACAGAGCAAGGCTCTAAGCGAAATATTCTCGCTCACTATGATATTGGCAACGAACTGTATGAGCGCTTCTTAGATAGCTCGATGCAGTACTCTTCCGCTATCTACAGCGAAGACGCAGATACCTTGTCGAAGGCTCAACAAAACAAAATGAAAACCATCTGTGAGCGATTAGAACTGTCGGAGAAAGATAGCGTGGTCGAGATAGGCACAGGCTGGGGCGGCTTAGCCATCTTTATGGCGCAGCACTACGGTTGTCATGTCACCACAACCACAATATCAGATGCACAACATACGCTTGCGGAACAGAGAGTAAAAGCACTTGGTTTAACCGACAAAATCACCCTGCTTAAAGAGGATTATCGCAATCTCACTGGTGAGTATGACAAGTTGGTTTCGATCGAGATGATAGAAGCGGTCGGCCATGAATATCTACAAACCTTCTTTGAAAAGTGTTCGTCGTTACTTAAGCCCTCAGGCAAGATGCTGATTCAAGCGATTACTATTGCTGACAGTCGTTACGACAAATACCGCAAAGGTGTCGACTTTATTCAGAAGTACATCTTCCCCGGCGGTTGCCTACCTTCGGTTTCAGTAATGACCCAACACCTTGCGACCAGCACCGACCTTGTGGTTCAAGAAATTGATGACATTGGCCTGCACTACGCTCGAACACTGAATGATTGGAACATCGCCTTTGAAAATAGTTGGGAAGAGTTAGAGTCCCTCGGCTATTCAGAAGAGTTTAAGCGCTTGTGGATCTTCTACTTCTGCTACTGTGAAGGCGCATTCAAAGAGCGCGTGATCAGCACTCACCATGTAGTCGCAAGAAAACCTCGTTACTTTGGAGCAAAAGATGAAGCGGTTTTGGATTATTAATCTCGTACTGTTTCAAGCGACCTGGGTTTGCAGTGCCTTCTTTACCGCGCAAGCCCCGTTCGTCACACCACTGATTGTAGTGGTTCACTTCCTTCTATCACCGACTCGCAGTAGCGATCTGAAGATACTCATTTTATTACCATTGGGGCTGTTGCTTGATAGCCTCTTACTGCACTTCGGCGTGTTTGCCGTCGACTCTGAAATTGCGAATCAATCTTGGTTCCCGGTGTGGCTTGTCTGCCTGTGGATCATGTTCTTAATCAGTTTTAACCACAGCCTAAATTGGCTATTAAAATGCTCGAAAGTGATCTTGTTTGTCATAGGGTTCGTAGCAGGTACTAGTAGTTATTGGGGAGGCATCAAAGCAGGTGCTCTTCTTACTACTTGGCCAGATGCATCGGTAGTTGCTGCCCTTGCAATAAGTTGGGGGATTTTGTTGCCCTTACTGGTGGCCGCCTACTCCAACTTAATACAACCTAAAATGGCAATAACGAGGTGACTTATGGCTTATCCACGCAACCCGACACAAACGTTCAAACCTGAGCGAGGTATTGTTCGCCCTCATCAGCAAGCAAAAAACACACTTCTAAGCTTTATTACTCTCTCGTTAATTTTTGCTGCGCTGTTATTTGCTGGAAGCGTTAAAGCCTCTGCTGTCGACGATCTAAATAAACGTGGAGAGGGTGAAATGAGCTACCTATTTTGGACTCTCTACTCCGCAGAATTCTACGCGACGCCAACCAACTCTGAACGAGCTTTGAAGCTTGAGTATTACCGCTCTATCGATAGCAAAGACCTCGTAGACGCGACCGAAGATCAGTGGAACAAGCTTGGCTACTCTAACAGCAACATTCAACGTTGGTTGAAACCCTTGTACGCGATGTGGCCGAACGTGGAAGAAGGAAGCACACTCACGATTCGTGTCGCTGAAGATAACGTGAGTCGCTTTTATTTCGATGAACAACCGATAGGCACCATTCAAGACAAACAATTCGGCGAAGCCTTTCTAGCGATTTGGTTATCTGAAAACACCTCTGAACCCGGTCTTCGTAAACAACTTTTAGGTTTGAACAAATGAATCCAAAAACAGCAATAATAAAATTCGCTCTGGTATTTTTTTCACTCACTTGGCTAGTGGGCTGTGGCTCTGCAAGTTTAGAAGACCATGTCGACACTACGCCAGAGCTCAAGCTTGAAACCTTTTTTAATGGCGAGCTCATGGCCTATGGCATGGTGCTCGACCGCTCTGGTAACCTACTGCGCCGCTTTGATGCCAAACTGATCGCGACTTGGGACGGTGACAACGGAGAAATAAAAGAGTGGTTCTCTTTTGCTGATGGCGAGCGCTCTACTCGCGTTTGGAATCTGCTCAAAACGGGCGAAAACACCTATTCGGGCACCGCCAACGATGTCGTTGGAACCGCTTATGGTGAGACCCAAGGTTCAGCGCTGTATTGGAAATATGATCTAGAAATTGAAGTAGACGGCAGCACTTATGAAGTGGTGCTCGATGATTGGATGTTCTTGATGGACGACAAGCGCTTGTTCAACAAGACTGAGATGTCCAAATTTGGATTTAAAGTCGGAGAGGTCATCTTATACATCGAGAAGATCTGATTTAGCTGCCGCTTCTGATTCTTAGTTTTAAATCGATGACTTCATCGATAACTACAGTACGTTACAAAACAGCCCACAACGAAAATTGTGGGCTGTTTTGTTTAATCCCTCGAATAGCATACCTGCATGCTCAAGCCACTGTGCTAAGATGCGCCACCAGCATACAAATGGACTAGACTGACACTAAGCAGTTCCCATTTGTTTCGCTAAGCGTAGATTCCCTACCATGAATAATTGAAAAGGCTTTAAAGCATGAGCAAGTTGACCTCAGCGGAGCGTAAAGCTCGCGACAATGAACGTTTCTCACAACGCGTAAACGAGCGCAGAGAAAAAGGTGAAGACGTAGTTGCTTACGCACTGACCAACAAAAAAGCTGTAAAATTCCTGACTAAGTCAGAGAAAAAACGTTTCAACGAAACGAGAGCGACTCTGCAAGAAGAGAAGCGAGTGAAAGAACAAGAAGAGCTTAACCGAATCGAAGACGCGTTCACGATCAAACAGTTCGACGACGAATAATCACTTATGATTACTCAAAAGCGCTGGCTCTATGCCGGCGCTTTTACTTTCTGACGCACTTCCCTCTCGAGATGCAATAACCTACCCTTTCACCATACTCGAACCTTTAATATCAGCTTTACCGAGCAGCTCATCAATCAAGTCATCGACCAACTTTAGCCATAGATCTCAGAAAATCTTAGCCTAGCCCCTTACTATCTCGAATCAACTCTACAAACTTAAGACAGTATGATTTTAATTACCGGATCAAGCAGCGGTTTAGGGGCAGCGCTCGCGAAGCAATATGCTAACGCCGCAACCAACGCTCAGCGTGTAGCCATTACAGGTCGCAACGCACAACGTTTAGCCGAAGTAGCGCAAGGCCTGCCAGCGAATACCATTAGCCAAGCGTGTGATCTCTGTGACCCGCACTCAGTGAGTGAGTTATTGGATGCGTTACCTGAAATGCCTAAGCTGGTGATCCACAGCGCTGGCAGTGGCTACTTCGGTAAGATAGAACAGCAAGACCCAGCCACCATCAGCGACATGCTGAAAAACAATATTGAGTCTTCGATCTTTTTGATTCGCGAGCTTGTGCAGCGCTACAAAGATCAATCGGTCACCATTGCTGTGGTGATGTCGACGGCGGCACAAGGTGCTAAAGCGGAAGAGTCCACCTACTGCGCGGCAAAATGGGCCGTGAAAGGCTTTATCGAATCGGTAAGGTTGGAGCTAAAAGGTCACCCGATGAAAATCGTGGCGGTTTATCCTGGAGGAATGGCGACCGAGTTTTGGAATACAAGCGGTAAAGACATGGATACCTCGAGCTTTATGACCGCGCAAGAAGCCGCTCAGATGTTGCAGCAGGCGTTAACCAGCACCGAGCATGGATTCGTATCAGATATCACGATAAACCGCGGCTAGCAGGTAAACAGCTCGCTTAATCGGTAAATAGAGCGACGCGTTACCAAAGAAATGATTAGAGTAATTATTTGTGAGGGTGAGCATGAAAGTGTGCGACAATGCTCGGCGTAAATTCATATTCAAGGTTTATTATGAAACTTCTAGTTCGTAACCTATCGCGCTCTACCTCTGAGCAAGACATCCGTGTGCTATTTTCTGAGTTCGGTTCAGTAAAAGAGTGCAGCCTAGTTTTAGACCAAGAAACTGGCGACTCAAAAGGCTTTGCTTTTGTTGAAATGCCAGAACAAGAAGAAGCTAAAGCGGCACTAAACAAGCTGAACTTGTCAAAGCTTGGCAAAAACACGATTCGTGTAAAAGTAGCGAATTCTTAATCGAATCAATGCTTCATAAGCCGCATGGCTTAGCTTAACAGCAGCACAGATGATAAAGCCCGTAACGATATGACGTTTTCCAGCGCAATATCGTTACGGGCTTTTTGCTGCTCGCGATTCTCTTGTCACAACACGATCAACTTACTTAAAGCTCGCACTCACAACCCTTCATGTTCATCAATCGCGCGTCTTGCTTCAGCCATTGAACATCCAGATTCGATCACCAGCTGAGCCACAGTCATTGAAGGTGTAGCGGCCAACAGAGATGCCAAACACACCACAGGTTTAGGCAGCACTTTGTCGATTGCGATTGCTATCCAATCGTCTTTTTCGTGGGTTAACATCGTTTTAAATTCAATGAGTTGATGCTCTTGAGCGACCAACAGCCAATTACGCGAACGACGAACTCGTTTCAACTGACATCCACATTCCGCAGCATTCGCCATCACTTGGCTTTTATCACTCACACGATGTACAAAACTATTCAATGGGACGCTAAACATAACTCTCTGCTAACCAATCTATTCCTACCATTCAAGAGCTCTCTACCTATTTCTCAGAACTTTCTAACTGTCACTCAATTAAAGCCTACCTAGGATTACACAGACACAAAAAAACCGCCAGTGATGCACTAAGCAGCCTCGCGGTTTTTCGTTCTTTAAAGCCTAACGCTCGATATCAGCAGCAGCTTTTTGAAGCGCCGCTATCACAACAAGTTGAAGAAGTCTGACTTCCTCTCTCAAAGCCATCAATCGCGTCTGCTAAAGCCCTAAATGATTGCTCGATATTGTCACGTGACGTTGCGATGTTCATTCGCATAAAGTTAGGGCTTTGCGCACCAAACCAACCACCTGGGGTTAAGCCCATTTTAGCCTGCTCAAACACCACATTTTTTAGCTCTTCTTCCGAGAAATCCAATCCTGAGAAATCAAACCACACTTGGTAAGTGCCCTGCGGCTGGGAGACTTTTAACTGAGGAATACGCTTCTCCGCAAACTCAGTGATCCATTTCACCGTGTCTTGCAGATACACCAACATGCCATCTAGCCACTCACCACCTTTCTCAAAGGCCGCCACGGTTGCAAACGTACTGAACGCATTACCATGGTCAAGATACATCGCCACCACATTAGTTTTGAACGCTTCAAACAACTCATTATTGTTGGTGTACACATAGCCGTTTGAGATGCTGTGCATGCCGAAGGTTTTCGCCGGAGAACCAATCAAGGCAATAACCTTGTCGTAATCAAAGCTGGTTAAGCTCGTAAAAGAATGGCCTTCAAAGATAATGTCGGAATGGACTTCGTCGCTGATGATCAGCACATCGTGACGTTTAGCAATTTCGATGACTTGTTCAATATCTTGAGGTGTCCACACTCGCCCAGTCGGGTTATGCGGATTACAGAAAATCATGGTCTTCACTTGTTGATCGATGATCTGTTGCTCCATACCATCGAAATCAATCTGATAACGCTGTCCGTCATTAATCAACGGGCTATTCACGACCTGACGGCCTGCCTTATTCACCAAATTAGCAAACTGATGGTAAGCCGGCGTATGAATAAGCACACCATCACCCTCATTGGTAAACTGGCGCAGTAACAACGCGATGCCTGGTAAGACTCCCGGAACCTGAACGAATTTGTCAGCAGACAGGCTTAAACCATGACGCTTTGAATACCATTGTGATAGCGCCTCAAACACTGCCTGTTCATTGAACTCATACGAGTACACTCCACGCTCAACCAAGCGATTCAGCTCTTGAGTGATCGGTTCCGCCACCTGAAAATCCATATCGGCAACCCAGTAAGGAAATACATCGGTGGTGTTGTAAATGCTCTCAAGCATCTCTGGTTTGCTTTTGATAAATGCATTTTCACCGTAATTCGATGCACTGTTAAACGCTGTCATGAAGGATTCCTCAAATAGTGTGTTCGGTCTTTGTGCAATCAACGAAATTGCATGAATACCCTTAAGACGATCGCGAGATAAAAAGGACGAAGCTTTTAAAGAAATCTTGTGATTGTTTTAAATCAATCTCGCATCTCGACCACAATCTCTGTTTTTACCGAGTTCGCGATAAAGCAGTTTTTGTGTGCCAAGTGATGCAGTTTGTCGAGCTGCTTGGCGGTGGGCTTTTTGGTACCTAGAAACACAATCTTAGGCCGCAGAGTCACCTTAGTGACAGACGAGCGGCCAAATTCATCTTCTTCCAGCACACCGACGGCATCATCGACATAAGAGTCGATCACGTACTTCTGCTTTGCGGCAATGCCCAAAAACGTCAGCATATGGCAACTAGAAAGTGCCGCGATAAACGCTTCTTCTGGATCAACATTCGCTTCCACCGAAAACGGCAGTGGCACAACATGTGGAGAGGACGAAGCAGGCACAGTGACACCACCATCGAACTCCCACGTATGACCGCGACTGTATTGATTGTCGCTAAAGACTTCATCTTCTGCTTTTTTCCAGCGAATGAGCGCTCCATATTCAGACATAATTTCTTCCCTTTTTAATGCTCAATAAATTAACGATCAGCTGGATGATTGACACCATCATTGGTCACCACATCACCAATATCAAAAGGGTTTACCCCTTCCAAACAGCCGATGTTAAAACCGTATTCATTTGGGCTAGAACGGCGTTGATGATGGGTATAGATGCCGCAGTTTGAGCAGAAGTAATGCTTCGCGGTATTGGTATTGAATTGATAAAGCTTGAGATGCTCTGCACCTTTGAGGATCTTGATGCCATCCAGCGCAACAGAGCCCACAATCGCTCCCCTGCGACGACAGATAGAACAATCACAGCGGCGTGGCTTTTCTATCCCGTTAGGTAAGCTGAGCTCTAGTTCAACCGCACCGCAATGGCAGGTTGCCTTGTGAAAAGGTTGGATAACGGTGTTACCGACTAATTTCATGAGCACTCCTTGTACTGGTCACTTTTCACCCATCATATCTTGATTTGTTATTTTGGTAAAAAAATGTGTTTTCCAACAAATATATAGCGCATGTTTTCAATACATAATTTAAGCTAAATCTCGACGCTACTGACTCTACCGTTATCGACACAACGATCACCGAGTCGTATTCAAACTATTTAATCTCTTTCTACAGGGCACACCTATATGAATCTAAATCTGATTAAACACTTTCTCGCAGCCTATGATTTCAATAGTATTTCGAAAGCAGCAGAACATATGAATATGACTCAGCCATCGATGACCGCCGCGATCAAAAATTTTGAAGAGCAGAGCGGAAAAATCATGTTTTATCGCACCAGTCGTTCAATTCAACCGACAGAAGATGCGCATTATCTTGCTGAGCAATGTCGAGAAATATTAGGTCGCCTCGACTCAGTATTTAAAGAAGAGAGAAAACTAAAAATCTGCTGCCCAGAAGTGATCATGCAGGCACTTCCTGGCTATGAAGGGGTCTACTTTGTTGAAACTCCCGCCATTGAATACAGTATTTTAGATAAACTAAGAACCGGAGAGGTGGATATTGTTGTCGACGATATCTCTGTTACTGATCACTCCTTTATTGTTGAATCGATCGGCTCTCAAAAGCTCGCACTCGCATGCCGTAAAGACCACCCAACAATTGGCGATAGCATCTCTCTTGAGCAATTCAAAAACGCCGAGCACATCATGCTGCGCCTAAAAGACAAAAACGTAAGCGCGCTAGAAACCCGAACTGAAGAAGCATTTGATCGTAACGTGGTTCGAGAAGTTTCCGGCCAATCGAATCTACTGTTGAATGCCCGTAATTCAGACGCCGTGTGCATTGTCAGTGAATCCATGTTTGATTTAGCAGAAGAGCTAGGGCTAAAAGTTCTAGAACCACCATTTACACTGCGTGACTACGAAATGAAAATGATTTATCACAAACGTAGTATTCAAGATCAACGACATGCTCAAGTTCGAGAGCACATCAAAAAGCATCTAACAACACCTTCAAAAAATAAATAAAAACTATGCAATAAGTGATAAATCGTAATTAATGGCAATATATTTCACTTTATATAGATAAAATCTATGCTTTTTATAGCTACTACCCAATGGTTCGCCGCTTAAGAACTGCCTAAGATATCGTCATCAACGAGGCACATTACACAACCTCGTATCCTTCAACTTTTGAAGAATGACGAAACAGGATGGATTCTGAGTCTGATTCATACGAAATACAGAACCAGGGTAACACTATGAAAAAAACCATTATTGCTCTCTCAATTTTAGCGTCTTGCAATGTGATGGCTCACTCTCATCATGCATCAGAACGTTTAACTCACGGCGACCATGACCACTCATTCGATATGAGCGAGTACGACGTCGTACTTTCCAATAACTATGACCCGTTTGCTAATGGTATTGAGTTCCTCTCTCCAACCATGTCTGCTGAGCAGCAAAGTTACTTTCCTTTATCTGAAAATGCCTCGACAAAACTAGCGGGGTCATTCCCTGAAATAATTTGGCGAAGTGAACCTCTATTCACGCCTGAATACAACAAAGAAAACATGGAAAAGGCTTTGCAAGAAGGCAAAATTCATCCAGAGCTAGCAGCTATGGAAGAAGCAATGACCAACCCTGTGATCTTTAAGTTATCAGACCGCATGTACAACGCATTTGGTTTTGAGGGTGCTTCGATCACCTTCCTCCAAGGTGACAAAGGACTGATCATTATCGACGCTGGTTCAACGGCTGAAACTGGTGAAGCCATGCTGTCAGCTTACCGTGAAGCGACAGGGGACGAGCGTGAAGTTCATACGATTTTCTATACTCACCACCACCCAGATCAATGGGCAGGAACCGAGGGGTTAGCAACGCGAGAAGACTTCGAATCAGGCAAAATTAATGTCATCGCTCATGTTGATTTCCAAAAGAAAATGAATGAAGAGTCTGGTATTTATCTTAATCAACAGTCGATTCGAACCGCGTATGCATTTGGTGCCTTTATCCCTCATAACAATGACTACGATAAAGGTGTAAACCAAGGTGTTGGCTACCCAGCAGACATCGTGATGCAATCGCAAAACAAATCCTTCTTCGCGCCAAATATCTTAGTTGACGATCTGATGATCATGAAGGTCGATGGGCTTACATTGGAGTTTTTCCACACACCTGGTGAAGCGCCAGATGGTGTTGCACTCTACGTACATGAAACGGGAGACATGGTCGGTGGCGATACCATTCAAGGTGAAACCATTCCAAATCTCTACACCATTCGTGGTGCCGAGTACCGTGACGGCCTTGAATGGGCAGACTCTATAGACCGCATGCGCCGCTATCAGCCAAAAACGCTTTCGCTACACCACGGCCGTTCTGCAGTCAGCCAAGAGCGGGTTGAAGATGTGATGAAAGCCTACGCGGATTCACTGCGCTACATGCAAGATCAAACGGTTCGCCATATCAACAAAGGCTATACCATGCATGAGCTTTCGGACAGCATTCGCCTTCCAGAAGAACTCAAGGATCATGACTACTTGCGCCCGCTGCGTGGCTCAGAATATCAAAATGTTGCCAATATCTATGCAGGCAATGTTGGTTGGTTCAATGGTGATGCCAGTGAGTTTGCTAAGCCACCACACAAGGACATGGCGCAACTGTATGTTGATATGATGGGTGGCCCAGACGCCATTAAAAAGGCCGCAGACCGCATGATCGAAAAACAACAGTACGGTGAAGCGATGCAGATCCTAACGCATGTTATCCGCGTCGATCACAGCGATATGTATGCTCGTGGACAAAAAGCCGTTGCACTAGAGCGTTGGGGCTGGGAACAATCGACTCCGGGTTGGCGTCACTGGGCACTCACAGGTGCAGCAGAGCTTCGCGGAGAACTAGATGGTGTACTAGATACAATGAACTTCTTCGGCGATGCCAGCAAGTTCGTAGAGGCACCAACTGATGACGTGATGTCACTGATTCCAACTCGCCTCATAGCGGAGCAACTGAACACCAACGAAACGCACGTTATCAACCTTGTCGTAGATGGAAGCCCATACCTCGTGAACGTGTCTAACCGCACGATGGCTGTCGACAATGGTTTTAGTTCTGTGAGCGCCGATCTCACCGTCGAGATGTCAAAACAAGACCTTGTTCATTTATTCCTAGTCAAAGACATCAATGTTGAAGAATCAACGGCGAAGGCAACCAAGGGTGATATCAAGCAACTTCAACGTTTAGTTGATTTAATTGATACCTTCTCTCCGTTCTACCTACACCTTCGTTAACCCCAACAAATAACTCGTGCCTCATTCATTTGAGGCACGATAAGAGGTTCTCATGATAGACAAAGATACCTTTATCCCAAGAGCGTTAGCGGTTGCCATCGTTGTATTTCTTTTACTTTCGTAACTTTGAAATCAACAACTCGGGTTGACGCAATCTCCAAACCGCTCAAACAAGAAATCAAGAAACAACCGGATACGTTTAGGCTGATACTTTTTGCTGATGTACACCACATTCAAATCGGCACTCGACACCGACATCGCGGTGTTGAAGTTCTTCATGTAGCCATTGAGCAGCGTCACAAGGCGTTGGTTATTGATGTCGTCTTGCACATCCAGCACCGATTTAAGAGCAATGCCCTCGCCTTTTAATGCCCAGTAGCGAATCACTTCGCCATCGTCTGAAAATCGCTTCGGCACAACGGTAATCGACTTCTTCATGTCATGATCTTGGAAGTGCCATGTCTTGAGCTCTTCATTGCTGCGCAGCATGGCTAAACAGTCGTGTTCAACCAAGTCTTGTGGCGTTAACGGTGTTCCATGCTTGGCAAGATATTCAGGTGAGGCACACAGTACACGCCGGCTTGGCGACAAGCGTCTGGATATCAAACTGCTGTCGACCAATTCACCATAACGGACCACGATATCCATGCCAGATTCAGCAATGTTCGAGAGGTTATCGTTCAGGTAGAGGTAAGGGATCACGTCGGGATATTGCTGACAGAACTCAGAGAGAATCGGAAGAATGTACTGCTTTCCGATGTCTTTCGGCGCGGCGATTTTGAGTGGACCTTTGACCTCTTTGACGCCATTTTGAATCAGGTTTTCGGCCTCACTGACATTATCTAATATCTCCAAACACGCCTTGTGATACAACTCTCCAGAGTCGGTCAAAGACACATGACGCGTACTTCGATTCAACAACTTCACACCATATCGTTCTTCAAGTGCCTGAAGCCTTGCTGTCATGGTCGCAGGCGATAAACCCAGTTCACGCCCCGCCGCCGCTAACCCGTGATGCTTAACAATACTGACGAACATTGCCATATCTGAAAACTTATCCATACGATTCTCGCTTCCACCTCTTCGTCTTACTTCTCGATCTGAATACTCAGTCACATTATTCAGTTTAACCGAATAATGAATTTATATTTTAACCAATTATCAAATTTAGTCGAATAAATATAATGGCAAACATCAACAGAACAACGCAGGAATTCAGAGCATGACTAACGAATCGACTAAACAAGAGCAACGCACTTTCGTCATCATTGGTGGCACATCAGGCATCGGCAAAGCACTAGCGATGCAACTAAGAAACGAAAACAACACAGTGCACGTCGCTAGCCGACATACAGGCCTTGATATCAGCAATGAAAAGTCAATTTGTGAATACTTCGAATCGATTGGCGTGTTTGACCACTTAATCGTAACGGCTGGCTCATCAGCGCCCGCAGGAAAAGTAACAGACGTAGCAACCGCAGACGCTAAGACAGCTTTTGACACTAAGTTTTGGGGCAGCTTAAACGTAGCCAAACATGCCGCACGTTACATGACGCCAAACGGCTCTATCACGCTCACGACGGGCATGTTGTCTCGCAAAGTAGTGGCTGGCACTTACGTAAAAACCGCCATCAACGCCGCGCTAGAAAGCGTAACCAAAATACTGGCGAAAGAGCTATCACCCATTCGCGTCAATGCCGTAAGCCCGGGCCTGACCATGACGGAAGCCTACAAAAACATGGATGATTCCGCTCGTCTAAGCATGTACGACAACGCCAAAAACAATCTACCCGCAGGCAAGGTTGGCGAGCCTTCAGAAGTGGCTATGGGTTACCTATTCGCGATTAACAACCCATACGTAACAGGGTCAATCATCGACATCGATGGCGGCGCTCTACTCGGCTAAACCCCCGCAAAGACACAAATACACAAATACACAAAGAACATCGTTAGGACGTTTATCTCAACGTCCTAACAAACAAGAATTTAAATAGGTAACTCATCATGAAATCAAAAGCCATGACACAAGAAACCATCCATAAAGAAAAAATGCCATTCCAAGTTTGGATACTGACACTCGCTGCATTTGCAATTGGCACGGCTGAGTTTGTTATCGCAGGCATTCTTCCACAGATCGCCACATCACTTTCAATCACAGAAGGTCAAGCTGGCTACCT
This sequence comes from Vibrio sp. 10N.261.46.A3, assembly GCF_041472995.1. NCBI lineage: Bacteria > Pseudomonadati > Pseudomonadota > Gammaproteobacteria > Vibrionales > Vibrionaceae > Vibrio > Vibrio sp. 10N.261.46.A3. The sequence continues at coordinate 50,878 of NZ_JBFRRH010000021.1, forward strand.
TATCAGTGCTTACGCGTTGGCTATCGTTATCGGCGGCCCGATCTTAACCATCTACCTTGCGCGCTTTAATAAGAAGATAGTGCTGATTGGCTTAATGGCACTGTTCATCATCGGTAACGTGTTGTCGGCCTTAGCGCCAAGCTACCCATTACTACTGGCAAGCCGTGTTATCGCAGGCTTAGTGCAAGGTCCTTTCTATGGCATCGGTGCGGTTGTTGCGACCAACTTAGTGTCTGAAAAAATGGCAGGCCGTGCGGTTGGTCAGATGTTCGCAGGCTTAACGCTCGCTAACGTTCTTGGGGTTCCGGCTGGTACGTGGGTTAGCTTGCAATTCGGCTGGCACACCACCTTCTTCACAGTAGCAGCACTTGGCACCATCGCAATGATTTCAATCCTGACATCAATTAAATCGACCGGTCACAGTGAAGCAAAAGACATCAAAACTCAGCTGTTAGCGTTCAAAAACCCAATGCTGCTGATCAGCTTGGCAATCACTGCTTTTGCTTGGTCTGGCTTCATGACGCTATACGGGTACCTTGCTCCAATCGCTATGCACATCACCGGTTACGGTCAAGAGTCTGTTACTTGGATCTTAGTGATTGTTGGTGTCGGCTTAATCATCGGTAACACCTTGGGCGGACGTTCTTCAGATAAAAACCTAGGCAAAGCTTCAATGTTTTGGGCCGTCGCAATGATCGTTTCATTGGTGGTGGTTGGCCTTGTGGTAGACAACAAAATCCTATTCGTTGCAGCAGCATTTGTCTTTGGTATTGCATCATTTGCCAACGTTCCAGCCATGCAGCTTCGAGTAATGAACCACGGTGGCGAAGGCCAAGAACTAGCAGCAACCGCGAATATCTCAGCGTTTAATTTAGCCAATGCCTTTGGTGGATTCCTTGGCGGCATGGTTCTCGACAGCCAACTAGGCGCAGGCATGATTCCATTCGCAGCCGTTGTTGTCCCAGTGATTGGTTTGCTGCTAATAGCCAAAGCTAACCGAGCTGAAAAGCCACAGAGCAACTCTATTTTCAGCCCAGCAGAAAGCAAATAACGCGACTTATAGCCCCAATACAAAAAGAAAGATCACAGCATTAAAACAAGGTAGAAACCATGAACAAATTATTCGAAACATCAGAACTGAAAGGCCTAGAACTGCAAAACCGCGTGGTTATGGCACCCATGACACGCGCTCGTACTAGCCAACCTGGAAACGTGCCAAACGACATGATGGCAACCTATTACCAACAACGCGCAAGTGCTGGGCTTATCATCACTGAAGCGACACAAATCTCTGATGACTCTCAAGGCTACTCATTTACACCCGGCGTTTATACCGATGCACAAATTGAAGGTTGGAAATCAGTCACTACAGCAGCAAAAGCACAAGGTGCCGCGATATTCTGCCAACTATGGCACGTAGGCCGAGTATCACATCCTACCTTTCAAAAGGGCGAGTTGCCGATTGCCCCTTCAGCACTAGCACCAATTGAAACTCAGGTTTGGATCTCTGATGAGAATGGTAACGGCAACATGGTCGATTGCATCCAACCAAGAGAGATGACCCAAGCAGACATCGATCGTGTTGTTCAAGATTTTGCTAACTCAGCGAAAAAAGCGGTCGAGGCAGGGTTTAACGGCGTCGAGATCCACGGCGGTAATGGCTACCTTATCGATCAATTCCTAAGAACCAATTCAAATAAGCGCACCGACAACTACGGTGGCAGTCGTGAGAACCGACTTCGCTTTTTGATTGAAGTGGTTGATGCAGTGATTGCAGAGATCGGTGCTGACAAAGTGGGCGTACGTTTAGCCCCATTCATCACCTTCAAAGACATGAACTGCCCAGACATCGTGCCAACGATTTTAGAAGCATCAAAGGAACTGCAAGCTCGTAATATCGCTTATCTGCACCTATCAGAAGCCGACTGGGATGATGCTCCAGTTATCCCTGAAAGCTTCCGTGTCGAGCTAAGAGCCTTGTTCTCCAACACCATCATCGTCGCTGGCAGTTACACACCAGAACGCGCCGAAGAAGTACTAAGCAAAGGCTACGCCGATCTCGTCGCATTTGGTCGCCCATTCGTAGCAAACCCGGATCTCGTTTCACGCCTACAAAACGGCAGCGAACTATCCGATCTCGATGGCGCCACTCTGTTCGGCGGCAACGAAAAAGGCTACATCGATTATCCAGCGTTGTAGTGGATCTTGAAGTGATAGTGATGCCTTGAGTTTTACGACAGGCAAAAGAAAGGCTCGCATGACTAGTGCGAGCCTAATGCAGTTTAGGGGGTAAACCACAATCTGATATTAATTAGGGGTAATTATTTAACTTATGAGCCATTATGCACTTGTGCGCATTGATATTCTATTTTTAAATGATTCACTGCAATTAATCAATCGATAAAAGTTAGCGTTTGGTCAATTTAAACCACATAGATAACAGTGATTTAGTGAGTGATGTCTAGAAAACCATCATAAAACCCATAAAAATCAGATCTATAAGCTTCTCATTTGCCAGTAACCTTCACCATTAGTCGCGAGTTGGCTGTGTAAATAATCGAGCGTCTCTGCGACCATTCCAGCGATGCCTTGTGGCGGATTGAACAGCAACAAACCACTGCCGATCAGGCGATCATCACCCTTGGGATCTCGAAGACGAAGCTCCGACTTAATCGGACTTGGTAGCAAGCCATCTTTCACCGCTGTCACGCAGTGGTTCAGAATCAGTGAGCTCTTGTCATCCGTGTAAAGCGGGTACCAAATGAGGGCTGATACCTTCTCAGACTGTTGATACGCCTTAACCAAGGCATCGATCACCGCGAGATATTCAGAATCGGTTTCATAGGGTGGATCGATAACAATCAGGTGATGGTTGTCGTGTTTTGCTATGTCGTCAGGCAGTGCTTTCAAGCCATCGCCCGCGGTAATGGTGAGCTTACTTGAGACATCAAGATCGCGTTGCAGCTTCTCAATGTTGGTTTGTAATAGGTCGGCTTCATCTTGCTGAATGTCTGAAAAATAGAAGCTATCTTGGCTGCGGCCTTGTTGGTAGGTGATGGCTGCAGAACCCGGATAAAGAGAGATAAGTTGATTCGGATTGTAGTATTCCAGCACCGACATAAAAGAAGCAAATGCCGGAGGAAGATAAGCCTTGTTTCGCCACAAGTACCCGACCCCTTCAGCAAACTCACCCGCGTGATTGCTTGGAGCGGTAGTGAGGTCATAACAGCCTGTACCAGAGTGGGTGTCGATAACATTGAGGCGTGAATGTTGCTGCATTAATGACTGAACAAGTGCACTCAATACTGGATGCTTTAGCGCATCACCATGGTCGCCTACATGACATTGATGTCGATATTCCATTCCCTTGCCTCATTTCTACGAACGTCATCTAAACATACTTCATATCATGAGGGCTTGCTTGCTCAATCCATCGTTTTTTGAAATAGGCTCTCTTTTCTGTAACTGTCTGACTCTTATAAAAAATAAAGCCCCTCGTTTTGTTATAAACGAAGGGCTTGTTGACGTTATTGACTAAGTCGTACAGTTAACCAATAGAGAGCTTAAGGGTACTCGCCCTCAACTTCGACCGGCGCTTTCACTTGGTAGTGACAAGGCTGTAGGCCAAGTAACTTAGGCAGTGTGATACCGACAGACACTGAAGACCACGTACCGCTGACAATACCGACAACCAGTGCAATCGCGAATCCTTGTAGTGCAGCACCGCCAAGTAGCCAAAGTGCAGATACGGTGATCAGCGTTGTACCTGAAGTCACCATGGTGCGTGAGAAGGTCGCTTTAACCGATTCGTTAAGCAGGTTATCAGTGTCACCGTTTGGATTGCCACGCAGCATTTCACGAACACGGTCGGCAATGATGATCGAGTCATTCAACGAGTAACCCAAAATCGCCAACACAGCCGCTAACACAGTCAAGTTGAACTCGAACTGAGTAAAAGCGAACAGACCCAAGATAAGCGTCACGTCATAGATGATCGCGGCAAGGGCGCCGAGTGCTAAACGCCATTCAAAACGAACACTCAGGTACAGCATGATCATTAGGAAACACACCAATACCGCCAAGCCACCTTGGTCAACCATGTCTTGACCGACTTGAGGGCCAACCACGCTGCTGTTAAGCACTTTTACTTGGTCACTCACAGAAGACAAAGCATCCACTAAGTTTGGCTGTGGAGCGTCTGTCAGTTGGCTGTAACGGATTGTCCAACGATCCTGTTCTGCCATACCAACCACTTGAACATCTTGTTGGAAAGCCGTATCAAGTTTTGTTTTTAACGCATCTTTGGTTACTTGATCAGAGAGCTGAACCTCGGCAACCACACCGCCTGTGAAGTCCAAGCCCCAGTTAAAACCTTTCACCGCCACCAGCATCACAGAGCTCATGAACAGCACAATAGAAATCACAGACATCACCTTACGAAGGCGAGTCATATTCTTATCCGAAATATAGCTATTTGAAAAATAGCGGTCTGAAATAGTCATTTTTGAAGTACTCATGCTTAAATCCTTACATCGTGGCGTTGGTCACGCCCCCAAACCAAATTGATGATCGCTCGTGAAGCAAAAATGCCCGTGAACATACTGGTTAGAAGACCTAAGCCCAGTGTCAGAGCGAAGCCCTGAATCGGTCCATTACCGATTGTGTATAGAGCCACAGCAACGATCATGGTGGTGACGTTAGCATCGAAAATTGACGAGAATGCGCTATCGAAACCACGATCGATAGAGCTAGCAAAGCTGCGCCCTTCTTTCATCTTGTCTCGAATACGCTCGAAGATAAGCACGTTAGTGTCCACCGCCATACCGACGGTTAGTACCAAGCCCGCAATACCTGGCAGAGTTAATACCGCACCCGGTAGCAAGGCAATCAAACCAAACAACGTGGTCATGTTAACCACCAATGCACAGTTCGCGACCCAACCAAGGCGGCGGTACCATAGCGCCATAAACGTTAGAGTCAGACCAAGGCCAAGAGCCAAAGCAGCAAAGCCATTCGTTACGTTTTCAGCACCCAGAGATGGGCCAATAGTACGCTCTTCAATGATGGTAACAGGCGCTGTTAATGAACCGGCACGTAGCAGTAGAGCAAGCTCTTGTGCTTCTGCCATGCTGCCTGCACCAGTGATTCTGAAGCGGCTACCCAGTTGAGATTGGATGTTCGCCACACTGATCACTTCACTGGTTTTTTCGCTGTTACCGGCTCTGTCACGGCTGTATTCGCTGTAAACGGTCGCCATTGGCTTACCGATGTTATGGCGAGAAAACTCAGACATTTTCTTACCACCAGAAGAATCCAACGTGATGTTTACTTCTGCACTGCCCATTTCACCAATGCCACTGCGTGCATCGATAATGTGTTCACCGCTCAGCACTGCTTTGCGAGCAACCACGACACGATTGCCATCTGAATCTTTCAGAGTTTGAGTATTGCGCGTTGCGTTGTCGTACACAGAGTAGAACGCTAATGAAGCCGTAGCACCAATCACATCTTTCGCGGCTGCAGGGTCTTGTACACCCGGTAATTCGATTCGGATACGGCTTTCGCCTTGGCGTTGAATCGATGCCTCAGTGATGCCTAGCTCTTCAATACGGCTGCGCATGATTTGCAGGTTTTGTTGAACCGTTAGGTTGCGTAGCGTTCTTTGTTCTTCTTCAGACTGAGTTAACGTTAGCGATTTATCTGAACGGTCACGTTGCCATTGTGGGAACTCTTCGCGAATCAGTTTCTGTGCTTTCTCGAAATCTGCATCAGTACGGAAGTTAAACTCAACTTGGTTGTTCACCACTTTACCGCGTGCATAACGCACTTGGCTGGTGATTTCATCGACCACAGATTGCGCTTGTGCGTGGTAAACCGGTTCCATGTCCACTTCTAGCAGGAACTGCACACCACCACGTAAGTCAAGGCCTAGCTGAATCGGCGCGAAGCCCATGTCAGTCAACCATTTTGGTGCTGCTGGCTCCATCGCTAGCGCAACAGTCGCGTTATCCAATAGGCGCTCATTCAGCACCTCTTTGGCTTTCGCCTGTTGTTCTGCATCTTCCAAGATCACAACCAAACGGTTGTCTTTTTGAAATGCCGATTTGGCTTGGATGCCTTCGCTCGCAAGGTATTGGGTAATTTGACTCGCGTCGATGGTCTGTTCAGAACGGTTGTTAATTTGAACCGATGCATTCTCGCCATACCAAGAAGGTAAAGCACTCAGAACCATGATGATGATAGTGGCGATAAGCACCACGTATTTCCACTTTGAGTAGTGGTTTATTTGTTTTCTTTGAATGCGTTTTTTCACAGTCAAGATCTCTTCTTTTTACCAATCACGGTGAATAAATGATCGACACTAGCGAAGGAAAAAGGCTTGAGAACAAGGCAGGATTTTTCGATAAGTAGCTATTCTACAATCAAAAATTCTAACGCAGTTATCGAGCATTTTAACCAGCTAGGGTGTTCAGTTATTTACTACGATTGGTATGTCTAATGTTTTGCGAACACGAGCTATGGCTAATCACAACCAGAACAAGCTGATTGAAAGATAGTGATGCTAAAGCTGATGTCGCTATGTTTGTGTTGGTTAACTGGCGAGCTCAACGGGCACAAGTGACCATCGATACGACCAATTTAGGGTCAAACGATTAGCTAAGAAGTTCTCGGAAATGCGAGTATTGGATGTTGCCCTCTTTCCACCCAGCAAGCCGGGAGGACGGAGAACTCACAATGCTGGTCCAGTGCTGCTTGGAATCCAACAGTGGTGTGTTGAAAAGCAGAGAAGCCAGTAATGAAGGGGGAGAGAAGTCGATCAGTAGATGATAAGCAGGCTCAAGATCGGCCACGCTTTCTTGCTCGTTACTGAGCATGCGTCTGAAGTTTGCTGCTTGAAGGCTTGATTCGGTGTCGTGATAGTTGGAACTGTCACCAGAAGGCACGGTGCCAAACTGAGCCTTATCGCACTCTAAGTAGCTCGACGGATTATCCGTAGCGGCTTGTTTACAAAGATCATTCTGTGAAGATTGCTCTTGAGCCGAGTATATTTGAAATGGCTTAGAAGGAAACGAATAGCCGTTAGAATTCACTAAGCCAAAGCTCAGTAAAAACAACATTAAGACTAATCGGGTACCCAGTTTAAGCAATCTAATATCCAAACAACATTCTCGTAGATCGTCAATCTACAATACAAATGAAACGCTGTCTTGATTTAAAACATTTTTTTAGAAAATGATACGATGCAACCGATTAAGCGTTCTCGAAATTTAGATTTACATAGATCTAAAACTGCTTAACAACAGGTGATGCATAGACGTTATGAATGGTGGAAAAACAAGAAAGCCAAGCGGTGCTCGCTTGGCTTTCAGCTGTCTCTTTCTGTTGGTTTCAGGCTTTAGGCTTTAGGCTTTAGGCTTTAGGCTTTAGGCTTTAGGACGCATGATGTTCTTAACCTTACGGCTATTTTCACCAAAGATGCTTTGCACTAACACATTCATCTCTTCTACAGAGACCGATCTCGCAACACGCTCTACTTGAGACAAAGCTTCGACACCGTAATCATGGAGCAAGTAGCGAGACACATACCACGCTTGGTCGATAGAGCTCTTCTCGAGAGGCGTGAAGTCCGCTTCAAACTGTTTCACGACTGCGTGCATTTCCTTTTCAGAAACGCCTTGTAAAAGGTCTGCAATCACTTTATCGATCGCCACTTCGACTTGGTCTACATTTTCTGGCGCTATCATCGCACCAATAACCCACTCATAACTCGGCTCGCTGTCTCGTAACGTTGCATAGGTATATGGCGAGTAATCTAAGCTCAACTCTTCACGAATATAGGTATCTAGACGAGTCGCCAGCAAGCGCTGCAGTAAGTCTTCCATGAAAACATCTTTTGCCGACATTTTAACTTCAATATTAGGCACAGAGATAACTCGTAGGATGTACTCTGCACTATTCACATTGTTGATCGCTACATCAATACGTGATTCAGATGGCTGCTTGTAAGCCACCTTAAAGTCCGGAACCTCGGCATTTTCTAATGGAATCGAAGCCAAGTATTGCTCAACCAAAGGCTTTAATTCATTTGGGTCGATATCACCCACGACCACCAATTGGTTATGTCTCAATTGGCCAAACAGCTGCTGATGAAGATTAGCGACGTCTTCCACAGAAACCGTTTCAACACGCTCTTTATCTACAAGATAATGACCACTTTCCTGACGATAAATATTGTGGTTTACCGCTCGTTCAAACTGACCAACAGGGCTACTCAAGAAAGATTCTTGACCTTGTACAAATTCCTGCTTCACTGCCTCTAACTGCTCGGGAACAATTTTAGGCGCAGTGATGAAGGTATACAGCGCAGCAAACGTATCTTTGAGCCCATCTTTGTTAATACTAAATTCAACACCATGGCGGGTGTTGCCAATAAAGGAATCGGCTCGAATATCTTCACGATCAAAATGCGCTAAAAGCTCAGACCCCGTAAATTCACCGACACCACTTCGAGCGAAGGTAGGTAACGCAACCTCAACCGCTGGGTACAAGCTCGGATCCAAAGCGGCTTTTCCGCCGAGGCTCATGTACATCACCCCAACATCATCACCTGCCTCATAATCACGCAGGTACCACATGTCGATGCCATTGCTTAACGTCCACTTTTGGATGTATGGGTCGACAGACATTTGTTCAGCAAGTACAACCTCGCCTTGTGAGCTAGGTACAGCAAAAGCACTGGCTGTTCCTATCGCAAGCGGCGCAATTCCCGCCTCGCTATACGTGGCTTTTAAACTATCGAGAGAGTTGATGATCGCTGTTCTGTCTTCGGAGTCATCCATCCCAATAACAATAAAGTAATCATCAGAAAGTAGATTCTTGATGTTGTCGTTAATCACTTCAAGGCTCAAGTTAGCAATGAAGGCTTCCAAACTTGCTTGATAGTCGTTCTGTGATTGGACGATTCGATCAGTGACTAACGCACTCGCTTTGTAGTTCGCGTGTTCAACGCTATCCAATTTATCCCAGTCATGCTCGATGTTATCCAGCAAGTCTTGGTAATAGTGCTGTTCGCCAACAATATCCGTTTGCGAAACACCAAAATCACGCAATGATGCCAATGTAGAAAGCAGATCTTGTTGGATCACTTCACGGCCACCAGCCGGAAATCCAACACTTATTGACGAATAATTAAGAGCCCCCATTCGATAGCTATCAGACGCAATCCATTGAGTCGGCAGCGCAGCATCATTGAATACCGCTTCTAATCGTTGTCGAATCAATTGTTGAGCGGTTTCATCCAACCAGCGTTGATGCTGCTGAGCATGATTTTCAACCCGATTTAAACCTCGGTTAAACGTCAAAGTGATGCTTGGCGCTTCTCTTCCTGCGAACTCAACATAATCATCTTCATTGAATGAAGTCGTTTTCTGTTTCTCTGGCCTCGGCGTATCGCCTCGCTCCCAGCTAGAAAACTTCTCTTCAATGAGTGGAATCACGGTTTTGATATCCACATCACCAGAAACGACCAGCTCAACTATTTGAGGTTGATACCAAGTCTGATAAAAGTTGGTGATGCCTTGAGGAGTGGCATTCACGATCGACGATTTAGTCCCCAATGCATCTTGCGATTCGTACGGGCCGCCTTCAATGAAGTGATCATAATATATATCTCCGAATGACTTATCATCGAGGCGAGCCATACGGAACTCACCAAGAACCACGCCTTTCTCTTTTTCAACTTCTGAACTTGATAGATCCAGACCGTCACCAATGTCACGCATCCACGTCAGGGCAGACTGCAATTGGATGTTATCTGGCAAATCTAACTGGTATACCGTCTCTTCATAAGAGGTGTAAGCATTAATATCAGCGCCAAAGCTAGCGCCTGCATCTTCAAATAAGCGAATCACGTCATTTTCAGAGAAATTTTTACTGCCATTGAATGCCATGTGTTCCAAGAAGTGCGCATAGCCTTCTTGTTGAGAAGTCTCTTGAATTGAACCGGCGTGCACGACTAAACGCACAGATACGGATTCTTCATGATCTGGATAAACATGGTAGGTAAGGCCATTTTCTAGCTGGCCTGATGTCCATGCCGGATCCGGCTGGATTGGCGTTTCGGTGGTTTTTGATGTTGAGCTACAGCCAACTAAGGTGAGGCATAGAGCCGTCGCTAAATAATATGTTTTCATAACAACCTCTTAATGTCATTCACCGACAATATACAGATTGAGTTAACGATTATTATTTAATATTGAACCGGATGAGTATCTTTGTGATCTGGATCTTTATTTTATAAATCACTAAGCGTTATGTAAGATCGCTGTGCTTATTTAAAGTGGTGTTTTGATAAGAGCCTATTACATCGATTTTAGACTCGCTAACTACATCCATTTAAAATAAATAGCTACATGCCTTTAAGCTAGTTCGCTACATGCCTTTAAGCTAGTTCGCTACATACCCTTAAACAACGCTTGCGAGGCACGGCTGATCGGTAGCTTTTCCCCTGACACATACGCCGACATCTGACCTGAGAGCCCTTTCTTCACCTTATCGATGGCCGACACTTTAACCACCACCGAGCGGTGGATCTGCCAGAACTCATCCGGATTAAGCTGCGCAATCAGCTCTTTTAAAGATACGCGGAGAATAAACTCTTCTAGCAAACCGCCTTGGCCTTTTTTGAATATCGACACGTACTTGTCTTCTGCTTTGAAGTAAGCCACATCATCGACAGCGATAAGATGAATGTCTTCTCCGACACTGGCTTTAAGCCACGTGAGATACTTTTTCTGCGATAGATAAGGAGGCTGCGTTTGCTGTGACGTCGATTGGGATAGTTGTTGAAGCTGAGCCATTAACGCTGTGATATCGGGCTGTTCCGGAGTACTACCTGTTTGTGTTTGATTGCTCGACAGACGCGCTTGCACCTTGTGACATGTCGCTAGTAAGCGCTCTTCGTTGATGGGTTTCAGCAGGTAGTCCATCGCATTGTGCTCAAAAGCTTTGACCGCGTATTCGTCATAAGCCGTAATGAACACAATCAATGGCGGCGAATCTAGCTTGTTCAATTGTTTCGCCAGCGAGATACCATCCAGCTCCGGCATACGAATATCGAGAAAAGCCACGTCGGGCTTAAGCTGCTGAATACTCTGCATCGCCTCTAGCCCGTTTTGTGCCTTGCCGACGATCTCTAGCTCCGGCCAAACCTCAGCAAGGCTCTTGTCTAAGTGGTGCCTTAACAGTGCTTCATCGTCTGCGATTATCGCCGTTACGCTCGGCTGTACTGCTGAGTTGTTCATGGTTAGTCCTTTAAATTCACACTGTAAATCGTCTATTTTTCGTCACTGCTCTGTGTTTTCTGGTCTGTAATTTTAGGCAGCTGCGTCAGTCAGCGGTAACAAGATCGTCGAGACGACCCCGCCTTCAACGTGTTCAGTAATCGTTAGGCTCGCCTTATCACCATACAGGGTTTCGATTCTTTGACGAATATTGCTCAACCCAACACCGTGCCCCGTATTCGCAGAAGGCGTTTTCAACCCAGCGCCATTATCAGCCACTTCAATTTTTAGCTGCAGTGCTTGTTGAGTAATACGAATATTCACTTGGCCACCAACGGCTTTGGGCTCGATGCCATGCGTGAGTGCATTCTCGACCAAGGGTTGAATCAAGAACGGTGGAATCACCTGCAAATCGCTAATCTCGTGTGTTTCAATCGAGAACGCTAAGCGCTCACCCAAACGTATCTTTTGGATATTAAGATAAGCGTCTAACAAGTCGACCTCTTGTGCGATGGTCGATTGCTCGGTGCGGCTGTTTTTCAAAGTCACACGCAACAAGTCAGTCAGTTTTTCGAGCATCAACTTGGCTTTCGCGCTGTCACTCTCAATCAATACATTGATGGTCGCAAGCGTGTTGAACAAAAAGTGCGGTTCAATTTGGCTTTGCAGTTGCTTAAGCTGGCTTAGCACCACCACCTTTTCTTGGTCGGCCTGACGACGCTTGGCCACTTCCAATTCGTTATCGGCACGTAACTGCTGCTCTCGTGTGTAGAAATAGTAATAGCAAACCGAACAGAAGATCACACCGAGCAAGACTACGGATTTAAGGTCCGAGATATTGGCCCCGAAATACCCGTTCAACCAATAGTGCGCGTTCAAGGTACCAAAGGTCATCGCGAACAGCATTGAGATACCCACTTCAAGCGTTCGGGATGTCCTCTTAAACAACTTAACCAAGATGAAAGAAGAACCCACGGCGCTGTAACCAAAGCCAAAACTGATTGCCAAGTTAACCGTTAAACCGCCGCCCCAAATCGTATGGGTTGTAATCGCAATAAGAACACAAAATAGCGTGGTGAACGCGAAGCTTTTAATCCATGAAAACCGACTGTTTGAAGAAGTGTCCATTAAAATCGTCCTTTGATATTTAAGAGAATCATATGACTATCGGGTAAGTTGGCGTAAGCAGAATCACTTTTACCACCTAGAAAGCGTGCAGCAAGTTCCAATTCCAACGATGAATCGCCATTATCTAATGCTTGATAATTAAGCCACTGAGTCGCAATAAAACCGCCATCTTGAGGAGACAACATCACATCAAATGTTGGCGTGATATCTTCGAGCCAGCCATGTGTCGAATCCAGAGACCAGTGAAACATGATGTTGTGTTGAACCAAATTGGCGTGCTGATAACCTTGCGCATAAGAACCTGCCAATGAAGATGTCATCGGGTTAACTGACAAAGACTCGGCACTTCCTATTGCGCTTTGCCACTCAGAATGACTCCACGCTCGGCTATCAAACCAATATTCCAACACCACATTATGGCCCGTGTCATTGGCCCATGTTAATCCTGCTAACGCTTGATAAGCTTCGCCCTGCTCTTCGAGATACACAGGTTTAAGCATTGAATCAGGCTGGCTGTAGCCAAGGCTTTGTCGTTGATAGACCACCGAGCCATGAAACTCCCAAGCGAGATTCAACACCGAAACCAAACTCGCCCCAAGTAAGCCGTGGCGCACATCGTCATAATAGGCGACCCATTGATATTCGTGATCGCCCACTAAATTGTAACGACGTACCCCAAAGCCTTGCTGCTGATTCTGCTTTTCGAATTCATTCACATCTTGGGAAGTCCATGACGAGTCACTGTAAAGCAGTGTCCATTCGCCCGTCATATCGAACAGTGATGCCGAGGCAATACCTGCGCCCTCTTCTGCGACAATGCCCACCGGATTTTGTCGATAAGGCTTGATGATGTCTAAAGGTCGGTAGCCATAACCGACACCCCAATCTAGGCGAACCTTGCCAAGCGTGATATCAAGATAGTAGTCACCAATGACTGAATTCGACAGCTCGACACCACCTTGCCAAAACAGCTCGCGCACGATGAATTCCGATTCAAAGCTCGCCTCTTGCCCTTGAGGGTTGTTGCTCAAAATATCGTTGGCTTTCACTGCAAGCAGACCAAGCCAATTGCCATATCCAACCTCAAGATCCAGCAAGCCATTTAAAGACTGACGATTATCAGAGGGGAATGGGCTAAATGGTGACTCTCGCGATTCAATCGCTTCAGTACTGAGTTGCCAATCCCACGCTAAGCTCAGATCGTCCGCTTGAATCGTGTTACTCACACAAGACAAGGCAAACAAAGTAGCGATTGAAGACTTGATGTGGAATCTGCAATTGGAAGCTTTCATGACGTCCACCTACAGACCAGATACGCTGTTACGCGATAAGTAAGCAGGGTTGTAGTATTTATCCGCTAAGCTTTGTTCACTCACCTCGCGGTACTCAATCACGGTTTTCTTGCTTGGTTGAATCTTATCGAGCAGGGTCATCGACATCACTGTGGGTAATCCATCACGCACGCCTTCAGCAAACCAAGCTTGTTTCGCCAGTTTTCCTGAACGCAGATACAGATCCGCTTTGACTGGAAACGCTCGGTCTGCCGTTAACCACAGATCAATCGATTGATAGCTGGCACCCTTGGTTTTCGCCGCGAGCTTTAGGTGATGGGTATCGAGTGTCTCGCCAGTCGGCATCTCAACCTGTCGCTCGGCAACCCACTCACCTTGGTAATCTTCGCTCCAAGTGAGCGTCGAGATATCCCCCACCGAAGCTTCACCCAATAGTTTTTGCATCGGTGTGATACGAATTGGACGACGAGATTTCGGCATCAACAACCAATAGTTATCTTCAATCATCAGCATCTTTTGACCTGCCTCAACGGCTGATTTAAAGACCACTAATGACTCTCGGTTTGGCCTTGTGTAGACGTTGTATTCACGGGTTTTGTCCAGTTGGTCGTCTTGATATAGCGCGACTAAAGAAACCACCTTGGACGCTTGTGCGCTGTTCAATCGGTAACTATCCGCCTTGGCGATCATCTCTGTGACTTGTTGTGAATCGACTGCCCAGCTTGGTGTCGATGCTAGAACCAAAACCAATACAGAACCTAAAACAGTGAGTGAACGAATAAATTTATACATAAACCAGCGCCTCCGTGATTGGCTTATTCACGCCTTTGCGAGCAGAGAAATAAGCAGCTAGCAAACATATCGTCAGCACACCTAAAGTGGCGTAACCAACTAGTTCCAATGAGAAGTAAATGTTGAGTGGGTAACCCTCGGTTCTGCCGGGAGGTGGTGGCATTTGGATATCAACCACCAGCAATAACACCGATACTAAGCCACTCACTAACGCGCCAATCGCGCTGCCAATCAGTGCCAGCAATCCCGCCTCTTTTAAGAAGCCTGCCACGATTTCAGACGGGTAACTGCCGAGTGCCGACAAGGTGCCAATCTCACGAGTGCGCTCGGTCACTGACATGGTCATGGTGTTAAACAACGACACAAACACCACCAATGCCATCACCGCGCCCATGATGCCGAAGATCCGGTCGTAAAGATCTTTAACCTTGGTGTAGAAAAACGCGCGATCTTGCCACGGGGTAATCTCGATCTCTGTGCCTTGATCGCTTTGGCTCGCGCTATTTCGATCTAAAGTCGCTTGAATGCGTTGTTGTACGGTCGAGGTCTTGCTGGTTTCGAAAAGGAATACCGATAACGTGCTGACTTTTTCTGAGGCCAAAAGCTCTTGAGCGGTCGTGATATGAACATACAGTTGACGCTTATCCAGCTCTGGCACCCCTGTCGAGTAGATGCCTTGTACCTTAAAATCAAAAGCATTCAAAGCACCGTCACTGGTGGTGGCGAGCAGTGTCACCCAATCACCAACCGTAACTTTGAGGTTACGAGCAAGGTCAGTTCCCAGCATCACTTGTGGCTCTTGGCTGTCGTATCTTAGTGATTTCACATCTGAGAGAGTTTGACCACTGCGCACATCAAGGAATGGCCCTTTCATGTCGAACTCACGTTCATTGACGCCCGTTCCCATAAAGATGGTCGACTTACTGCCGTTAGACACCAAACCGCTGAAGTAGACTCGCGGCTGCACACCACGCACGTCGCTGTCGCCAATGATGCTCTGGGTTAGCGTTTGAACATTATCGAGACCATTGCTCAGCGGCATGTCTTCGTCTTGTTCAAAATATCCCGGCGTACTCAAAGTAAGATGACCAGTATCGCGCGCGGTCGATTCACGCAGAGATTCATAGGTATAAAGCCCGTAGCCTCCAGCCGAGGTCAGCGCAAATACCGCAATCGCGATGATCAACACCGAAAGCATACTACGTCGACCATTTCTTAATAGATTAAGCCACGCCAAACGCACCGAAGTTGGAAGTAAAAACGTGCTCATTCTTTGTGTTAACTTGCCCATGAGATCGCCTCCGTAGTTACAGCTTGTGGAGCCAGTTGGCCGTCGATAAGTTCAATCACTCGGTCGCAACGCTGCGCCATTCTTGGGTCGTGCGTTGCGACGATAAAAGTCGTGTCCATTTCGTGTCCGAGATCTTTCATAATGTCGATCACTAGGTTGGCGGTGTGGCTGTCTAAGCTAGCAGTCGGCTCATCGGCAATCACTAAGCTTGGGTTGTGGATTAGCGCTCTGGCTATTGCGACACGTTGCTGCTGGCCGCCTGAAAGATTGTCTGGGCGATGATGTACATATTCGCCTAGCCCAACACGCTCTAACATGTCTTGCGCTCTGGTCTGTTGTTCTTGTTTTGAGCATTGGTTCAACATCAATGGATAAGCGACGTTCTCAAGCGCGGTCATCACAGGAACCAGATTGAAGCGCTGAAACACAAAACCCAACGATTGACGACGAAAGCGTGCAGCGGCGATTTGCTCTGTCGGATACGGTTGGCCATCAATATTGATCTCGCCTCGGTAATCCATATCCAACAAACCAAGAATATTCAAAAGTGTGCTTTTTCCAGAACCTGATGGCCCACATAACGCCACCATTTCACCACGTTGGATGTGTCCATCGACCCCGTTTAATGCATCAACACGTTGACCGCCCGTGACATATGCTTTGCCGATATCTTTAAATTCAATCATTCCTTTGTCCTCCGCTGACCCATAATTTTTAAGCGTTCGCAGTTGTTAATGAGCTTTAGTAAACCGCTATTTGGCTTTCGCTATTAGGGCTTTAGCCGTCATTGTCTCGATGTTGCCAGCATCGGTGTTTTCCATCTTTTCAAGCCACACCTGTGCTTGCTCGAAGTCTTCAGCACGAATCGATGCGGTAATGGCGTAACGGTAAATCCATGAGGTCGCAGCGAAATGCTGTTGTTGGAAATCTTCTTCAGCGAGTAACGAGAGGAAGAGGTCATAACCACGATCAAAATGGTTAAACATGTCTGGCAGAGAGGTGTAAGTAACGGCGGCCATTGCGCGAGTTAGGTAAGAATCTGGCAGCCCTTGAACACGAGGTTGCTCATGAATCGGTTGGTCTTCGTCTTTCAGCAGCACCAGTGATTTATCAATGGTTGATAAGCCTTTCTCCACATACTTCATCTTGTTCCAAGGCAAGAACGCATCACGCCCCATCAAGGTCTCTGTGCTTCCGAGGTAAACCAAGGTCAGTGGTGTCGCACCGTCTTGTTGCAGCGTGTCATTCAGGCGTTCATACGCCACCTCAACCAAATCTTCATTGCCTTGCGCCGCTTGGTTGTAGATATCGAGCACGTCTGAACTTGGGTTCGCCAAAGCTAACGACGGTGCAAACGAAACAAGAGCAACCAGTAATGAACGCTTAAGCAGAGAAGTGGTAGAGCCTGAATTAAATGAGTGTGAAGTAGTCATGATTTCTAATCCCTTTCAAATGTTGACGTTGAAAGGTTAACTAGAATTTGTCATGCCGTTTTATCAATGCGACGAATGGTAATAATGAGGAGTGAATGGTTGAGTTGGGGCGTGAGTGGAGTCTCAACCTTATAGGAACTAGACGAACACGATTCGCATAATTAGCCATAGTTACCTCCCCCTCAATCTGGGTTCATCAATATCTCTAGATCTGTAGCAGAGGGGGAGAACTTTCTTTAGCACTGAACATACATCGACACTTTTAACGATCGATGTTCTATTCCTCCCCTTTCCACGATCAGCGAGGGATCTACATATGAATCAAGGGGAGGCTAGGAGGGGATTTATTTTTTTGGATTAACGCACTCGGCAGAGCTCAAACCAAACAAAAATAGCCGCTAATCAGCGGCTATTTTTAATTATCAAACGGAGCTTTTACTGCTTCTTCGATGCGACTACTTCTTTGTCTCTTCAACCACAGCTTTCATCAATACTGATGTATCCATGCGGCCTTGTCCTTCGGCAGACAATGCCTTGTATGCGTTGTTGGTCTTTTCAGTTAGTGGAAGCTGGATGCCTTGGCGCTCAGCTTCATCTAGGCAGAAACCTAAGTCTTTGATCATCCAATCAATTGCAAAGCCGAAATCGAACTTATCTTGTGCCATTGTGGTAGCACGGTTTTCCATCTGCCATGATCCAGCAGCGCCGTTTTTAAGGCAATCAACCAGAGTTGGGATATCCAAACCTGATTTTTCAGCAAGAACTAAACCTTCAGAAAGACCATTCAATACACCTGCAATGCAGATCTGGTTAACCATTTTCGCGCGTTGGCCTTGGCCGACTTTACCCATCAGAACTGACGACTTACCGTAAGCTTCGAACACAGGTTGAAGGTCGTTGAAAAGCGCTTGTTCACCGCCACACATGATGGTTAGCACGCCATTTTCTGCGCCCGCTTGACCACCAGACACAGGTGCATCCATAAAGCGAATACCGGCTTGCTTCGCAGCTACTTCAAGCTCTTCAGACAGAACTGCAGACGTTGTAGTGTGGTCGACAAGAATCGCGTTTGGCTTCATTGCTGCCAATGCGCCTGTTTCGCTGGTTGTCATGCTGCGTACGTCATCATCGTTGCCAACACAAACCAATACCACGTCAGCTTCCGCTACACATTCAGCCACAGATTCTGCCGCTTTACCTTGGTGTTTATCAGCCCAGTCTAGCGCTTTGCTGTGAGTGCGGTTAAATACCGTTACTTCAAAACCGGCTTTGACTAGGTGGCCAGCCATTGGGAAACCCATAACGCCTAGCCCGATAAAACTTACTTTCATTTCTTTCTCCTTTTATTTGACCAAACCATCGCTATGAAAAGATCGAACACTCTCAATCAATGCATCAATAAGCAGGGTCAAAGCCTTTGGCTGATATTTTCTTTCTTTGTACACTAAATACGCTTGGCGATCACCCCGATGATACTCAGGGAGCACTTGAATCAGATTCATCTCTGGGGATACATGACGAAAAGGCAATGACGCGAGCCCTAGGCCTTTTTGCGCTGCGGCCGCCACCGCATGAATATCGTTAACGATGAACTTAGGTTTAATCGTGATCATTTGCTCTAAGCGGTCGGATTTGTAGAGCGGCATATCAAACACATCATCGACGTTAATCCAATCTTGTAGCTCCAGGTCGTCCGGCTTTTCTATTGCTGCACGCGAATCTAAGTATTCTGGGCTTGCATAAAACCCGTGTTTGGCTTTAAACAGCGGTCGAGCAATCATGCCTTCCATGTCCGAGATCTTAAACGTGATCAGTAAGTCACGGTCGGTCTGTGGAATGAGCTGCTGCTGGCTCAAGGTAAGGTCGAGCTTAACGTTTGGATATTGAGTGAGGAATTGCTCTACCGTCGACCGTAGAAAGCCACTGTAGAAGTTATGAGGCACGGCAAGCTTTATCTTGCCTTGGATAGCGTCACGCTCTTCCAGCAAGCTATTAAAACCGTGATGAATCGACTCCATGCCGCTGCTCAGTGCAGCAAAGGCCGCTTCACCATCTTTGGTGGCCACCAGCTCACGACCTTTCTTTTCTAAAAGTCGGATATTGAGGCGATCTTCCAATGCGGTTAACCGACGCGACATAGTCGACACAGGCAGTTGCAGCCGTTTCGAGGCCGATAGCAAAGAGCCCTCTTCAACCACTGCACAGAATAAGAACAGATCATCAATGTTTCCAAATATGGAATTCATACTTCTACATGTACCTATTTTTCTCATTAATGGATAAATATAACCTTATCTCATCAACATCAGAAAATCACGGGAGAAACACAGTATGAACAACAAACAATTTTGGGTAACCGCGATTTTATCTTCACTGACCATGGCGACCATCATGTCTGGGTTAATTTCTGGCTACAAAATGGGATTTAGCCACGAATGGCCGCCAATCTGGATGCAAAGCTTTTTCATCGCTTGGCCGTGTGCCATCGTGCTCAACCTCACCGTGCTCCCTTTGATCAGAAAACTATCAGCATGGATTTGTCGTCCGAGAACGCTTTGCGAACCTGAAATCACGGAACGATGATCAAGGACTTATGACCAAGGCGCTATAACCTAGGTTCTGCCACCAAAGAGCTCGATCAAAAAACTCTGTTCATGGATAAACGCCTGAATTACGCCCATAAAAAAACCGAGCACTAGGCTCGGTTTTTTAATAACTGTTGTTACTGTAAAGATTACAGCTCAGCGTTGTGGTAAACCTGCTGAACATCATCACAGTCGTCAAGCATGTCTAAGAACTTCTGGAATTTCTCAGAATCTTCTTCAGCTACTGGCGTAGTTGTTTGAGGAACGAAAGTGATTTCCTCAACGTCTAGCGTTAGCTCTGGGAACGCAGTGTTTAGTGCAGTCTTCGTTTTGAAGAACTCAGTCGTTGGAGCGAATACAGTGATAACACCGTCTTCTAGCTCAACGTCAGTCACGTCTACGTCTTCCATCATTAGCGTTTCTAGGATGATCTCGTCGTCTTCGCCTTTGAACTGGAATACAGCTTGGTGAGCGAACATGTGAGAAACAGTACCTTCAACACCGATTTTCGCACCAGTCTTAACGAAACATTGGCGAACGTCTTGGAAAGTACGGTTGCCGTTGTCAGTTAGACAGTCAACGATTACGCTTGTGCCACCTGGGCCAAAACCTTCGTAACGAGCTGGTTGGAAGTCTTCACCGCCGCCGCCGTTCGCTTTATCGATCGCTTTGTCGATAACGTGAGCTGGTACTTGGTCTTTCTTCGCTTTAGCAATCAGGTGCTTAAGAGGTAGGTTCATGTCTGGGTCAGAGCTGCCGTTCTTAGCCAGTACGTAAATCTCTTTACCGTATTTAGAATAAACTTTAATTTTTGCGCCTGCAGTTTTCGCCATTGAGGCCTTGCGCACTTCAAAACTTCTTCCCATCGGGATCTTCTCTCTGATTCAATTAACGGTGCAAATTCTAGCAAATTACTGTGTCATTTCAATTCTACAGCACTGCTGGGCAAGGTTTGTCTGCGTTTATGCGACACCCATTACCCGTTTGTATTTTTCTACAGACTGATCAAACCAAGCCTTTTCTTCTGGGTCACCTAGCTTCATTGCTTCTTCAACAATGGCTTCAGGGCCACATTTCGCTTGCTTCAGTTTCCATACAAGAAACGATGCTTGCTTATCCAGTTCGATTTTATTTTTCTCGCTGGGTGGAAGGAGTGAAAGGTTGATAGACATTATTAGCCTTCGTCTGTAATACACTTGGCCGAGAAATATATCATAGAGCAGCCTCATAAAACCAATACTATGAGTAACAGAAAGGGTTTATGAGACAAGAAACCAAGCAAGTCGCTGATGCAGGTCAAGCTAGTTTGGGAAAGTGCGTTTGAAATATGGCTCCAGTTTAGTTGTTCACACCAACTTTCGGTATCTTAATGAACAAACCGACCCCATCAAAAATGGGCTCGGCGTTTCTAAATTTCAAGCTAACGTTGCGAATATCAATGAGCTATAATTTCGTTTAAATACTTGATAAATGGTACTTCACCAAACTTGTCATGATCCATATTTGGCTTGAGTGTATTTTTCCAATACATATTTGCATTATGAGGCTTACCTCCACGAGGTAAATTTTCGCTATAGCGAAGTTCTTCTGGTAATTCTTGAGACATATGAGCTGGCTCGAAAGTTGTGTGGTGAACTCTCAATAACCCCACATCACCAATTAACTCATCTTTTTTGAATTGATCAGATATAGAACGTTGGATGTTTTTAGCGAACAAAGGGTTGCCATTCGCGTCAGTTTCTAGGATTTCAGTATCATCCGTGTCGAAGACCGCATGATATTTAATATTGAATTTTGAGAATATTTTTTGATAGAAAGGGATGTTGTTTACTGTTCCAGTGTTGAGAATGAAAAGATCTTTATCCACTTCGATTTCTTGCAGATAAGCTCTAGCTAAAATCTCTTCAGTGGGACCTTCAATAAGCAAAACTTCATCAGCATAGAATGACTCGCAGATATAAGGGTTAAACCGAAGAATCTCATTCATTTCTTGTTTCAACTGTTCATTAGTCACAACCTCTTTAGCATTCTTTAAAAACTCATCATTAATTTGATGAATCTTTGTACCAGCCTCATTTTTAGTTAACCTGATGATCGAAGATTTGGGTTTGGATATATCAATCATTGATGGTGAGTGAGACGCACATAGCACCTGATAAGGCAGATCATCTTCACTTACTTTATAAATTAGCTCCCTTAACTCCCTAACAATTTTGGGATACAAGAATAATTCGGGCTCTTCGAATAGAACAATGTAGTCTTTGCGCCCAACTTGGCGCTCAAATTTTTCTGCTACATCTTTCATTAAGAGCAGAGTAAAAATTGCAGTTCTAATTGTACCATGTCCAACATTACCAGCTGACGATGGTATGTTTAGGTTTGGAGTCCCATCAGGATTAGTTTTGACGAAATCTATGTTGAAGTCTTTGCCTAACTTATTCTCACTCCACACGAGACGATCTTTCACTTCTTTAAAAGTTAGCTGTGTATCTGAAAATATTTGCGAGAAATATGAGTTAACTGAGTCTTGATAAATAGCAACCAATTCAGGGTTGTACATTTTTTCTTGTAACTCTTGAATCTTGGCCTTAGCAGCTTCAAGAATAACTAGATCCTCAGTTTTTAGTGTGTTCTCTGCCATACTTTTAAGGATGTCATTGAGGATGTCTTTAGCTTCATCTTCGGTAGGCATAGCCTTAATAAAAATAGGCTTTGGCATACAAGATTGAAAAATAGTATGAAGGCCAATACTCGCATAACTAATATCTTCATACGAAGAAGTTGTATAGTTATAGGTATGATTCTTGGGTTTTAATGTTTGTTTACCATCTAGTTCCCAAGTTCTTTTAACTCTCAATGTGTCATTTGAAAGGTACTGCTTGTAAGAATCTTTTTGTTTAGGTGCTTTAGCTTCTATTCTTTGTTTATCAAGCTCTTGTAACTTTACTTCTATTTCAAACTCAATTGAATTTTTCTGATTACTATCACAAAAATCTGAGAGAATCGGCTTAGAGTCCCTATAAAAATGCTCATATGCCTTTAAGTATGTAGATTTACCTACATTGTTTTTTCCATATATGAAAAGTGTATTGGTGTCTTCGAAAATAATTTTATTGTTCTCCAACCCTCCAGAAATGCCTCTAAAATTGTTTACTGCAAAAAAGTTAATCTTCATTTTATGTTAAACCCTATATTACCGCACGTCGCGGAGCATCAATAACCAATAAGCCATTGATTGAATAACTGAATTCTATATGGGGCTCTATGCCTGTATCGTGAGCAAACACAGATATTTGAACGAACTAAATAAAAACCATTAAGTAAAATCAGTTTAAGCTTCTGATTTAAATTAATATTGTTGGAAAAAATCGAGAAGTTTGTTTATTTTTCATTGAGAATATTGAATGAATTAAGAAAACAAAAAGCTGCCAACATTCACTCTGAACGTTAGCAGCTTTTAAGTATAGAAATGAATGTGGGTGTATACCTACTTCGGCAACAGATAGCGCGTGCTTCTGCCTCCAGAACCAGATTTAACTAAGCAGCCATGCTCAATCAAAGCGTTCAAATGACGTGTTGCTGTGGCACTGCTCACCTTTGCTACTTTCTGATATTGGCTGGCATTGATACCTTCAGAAAAATCACCATCGAGCATCCTGTTCAGCACTTTTACTTGTTCTGCCGTAAGCTTTGTTTGGTCGATGCTGCGCCAATAGTTGGTCTTATAAACGGTTTGATCGACTTCAGAGAAAACGCCTGTAAACGTCTCGTCTAACGTATCTAAGAACCACATCAACCATTCGCTAATATCGAGTCCCCCTTTCTGGGTTCGCTCCAATATCTCGTAATAATGTTTGCGGTTTGCGAGAATTCCCACCGACATCGCATAGAAGCGTACCGACTGCTGCTCGGCCTGTGCTAACGCCAAGTCGGTCAACAATCGAGTAATACGACCATTACCGTCATCTAACGGGTGTAAGGTAATAAACCAAAGATGAGTGATTGCTGCTCGCAATAGAGGATCGAGCGTGGCGTCGGTAAGTGAATCATTAAACCATGTGATAAACACATCTAACTCAGCATCAAGAATGTCTCGGCTAGGTGCTTCAAAGTGCACGGTTGGACGGTCAATTCTTCCTGATACCACTTGCATCGGAGCGTCACCTCGTAGCTGACCTCCGACTACAGGGTTAAACATGGTGTAACCTTGAGGAAACAGTCTATCGTGCCAATGTAAGATCCGATCAAGCGCTAGTGGCTCAGTTAGGTTCTGCACCGCATCCAACATAATTTCAGCCAGGCCATCGGTTTGTTCTGTCGTAGGAAAAGGTCGCTCTTCACTGACACCGAGTTTGTTGGCTAAAGAAGAACGAACAGAGAAGGCATTCAGCTTTTCTCCCTCAATCGCACTGGAATGGACTATGTTCGCTAATAAGGTGTCGAGCATAGTTTGGGATTGATCTGCCGACTGTGAGGTAATCTTGCCCAATAGAATGCCCTGATTAAGCCGTACTTCTCTTAACCTCACGCCTATTTTCTGATTATCCCAAACAAAGTTTGGCCAATTATCTTGCTGCCAAATCCACATATTACGCCCCATGATGCGAAAGTATCACTAATTCAACTCATACTATGAGCTGTTTAAGGCAATTATTCAACTCACATTATGAGCTGAATAATCAGATAATCGCATCACAGAGATAAGAAAGACAGCTCCTCGAAACCCAAAAGACTACTCACTCACCGCGAACACATCGCAACGTGAGGCGCAAATGAAGTCATTCTTGTGGAGGCCTTTGATTGAGTGGCTCCACCAAGTGACGGTGACTTTGCCCCACTCCAATAAGATCGAAGGGTGGTGGAACTCTTCTTCTGCCAATTCTGACACTTTGTTGCTGAATGCCCATGCTTGTTTGTAGTTCTTAAACTTGAACACCTTCTCAAGCTGCGGGATGCCGTCTCTTTCGATGACCTGCCAGTCTGACAACTCCAACAGTAAAGATTGTTGTTCATCTTTACTTAGGGCAATCGCGTCGATACTGCAGGCTTCGCATTTTTGTTCATTCAACATGTGTGGGTTCCTTAGGTTCAAAAAGTGGTGGTAGTAACCCCGCGTCGATGGCGAGATCAGCTTGCTGTAATAGGTTTTCCTGACTGATTTTGAAGAGCTCAGATAGCTCGTCGATCACGTAATATTTCGGCTGCATGATGTCGATGCGGTAAGGGGTTCTTAACACCGTTTGCAGATCGAACCGCTCACGAACCGCCAAGTCACCGCCCAATGCGTACATGGTTTCCGCCGGAGAGGAGAGAATGCCACCGCCATAGATTTTCAATTGTTGGCCTTCTTTTACTAAACCGAACTCGACCGTAAACCAATACAAACGGGCCAGATAAGCACGCTGTTTGGATGTAGCGGCTTGGCCTAGTTTTCCATAATGCTCAGTGAATGCTGCGAAATCAGCATTAGTGAGCATGGCACAGTGGCCGAAAATTTCATGAAAGAAATCAGGTTCTTGTAAGTAATCGAACTCGTCTCGCGTTCTCAAAAATGTCGCCACTGGGAATTTCTTATTGGCGAGCAAATCAAAGAAACGGTCGAAGTCGATCAATGCAGGCACAGGCTGGACTTGCCAACCTGTTGTTTCCATTAGCACTTTGTTTATCTCTGGCAGCTGGGGAACTCTGTCTAATGGCAGATCCAGCAGGGTCAAACCATGCAAATAAGCATCGCATGCGCGGTCATTAATGACGTCCAGTTGCCTTTTCACTAAGTCGTGCCAAATGGCGTCTTCTTCGAGGCTCCACTCAACCCATCCCTCTTGGCTCACGGGCTTAGAATGATATTGAGTCATTACACACCTCCTTTCGAATGTCTCACTTTAAGCCTATCTCCACTCCTTATATCCGCCAATTTGCACGATTTTTCGAAACGGATGATCGTGTAACATTTTATTTACACAATTCCGACGACCCCTTATTTTGCTGATCTTTTGACTTTGTAAAACCTAAATACCAGACTGAAATCGTTAACTTTTTGTTAAAGGTAAAGGAATGCACGAGAGCAATAAGCCAATTTGGCAACCCAGTGACCAACACATCGCACACGCCAACGTAACCCGATTTATGGATAGCCTTGATCAACAGGGCATGCTCGATCGGGAATTACAAAACTACACGGAGCTTCATCAGTGGTCTGTGGAGCAGCCGGAGTCGTTTTGGCAGAACGTGTGGCAGTTTTGTGGAATGGTGGGTTCGCAAGACTGTATTAATAAGGCAGAAAGCGAGCACATCAAAACTCAAGGTGAAAGTCGCTGGCAGCAACCAAAATCAAATCGCGATGCAGTCTGGTTTCCGAATGTTCAAGTGAACTACGCCGAAAACTTGCTGCATTTGGCACACACCATGCCTGATGAGCTTGCGATTTGGTTTGAGAACGAACGTGGCGAACAGCAAAGCTACACATGGCAAACCTTGTGTGAGAAAGTATCTAGCGGTCAACAATGGCTCGTGGATTGTGGCGTGCAACAAGGCGACGTGGTCGCCGCTTATACCCCTTATCTGCCGCAAACCGTGATTGCGATGCTAGCGACCACCAGCTTAGGCGCGATTTGGACATCAACCTCGCCTGATTTTGGCGTAGAGAGTGTGATTGAGCGATTCGGACAGGTGAAGCCTAAGGTGCTGTTCACCTGTGACGGTTACACCTTCAATGGCAAAACGTTCGATATGACGGACAAGAACCGTGAAATCATCGAACACTTAAACGAATTAAAACAGGTGTGTGAGATCGGCTATTTGAAACCGAGTAATGACTTAGAGAAGAGCGATTTAGAGAAGAACAACGTTAAACATGATGTGTCACCCCAAAGCTGGCACAGCATCATTCATCACTATCAGCCAAAATCTCTTCGATTTACTCGTGTGAACTTCAATGAACCACTGTTTGTACTCTACTCTTCCGGTACGACAGGCAAACCAAAGTGTATTATTCACTCGGTTGGTGGCACCACCATCAACCACCTAAAAGAGCATCAACTTCATTGCGATATTAAACCGAGAGATCGCGTGTTCTACTACACCACTTGTGGTTGGATGATGTGGAACTGGCACGTCTCTGCGCTCGCGAGCGGTGCTTGTTTAGTTATCTTTGATGGTAGCCCGGTTTACCCGCAACCCAACGTTCTGTGGGATTTAGCGCAGCGAGCTGACGTATCGGCATTTGGCACCTCAGCCAAGTATCTAGAAGCGATCGAGAAGGCAGAGCTCTCACCTATCGACAGCCATTCTCTTCCTCACTTAAGAACACTGTGCTCAACAGGTTCTGTGCTTTACCCAGAGCAGTTCGATTACGTTTACAAGCACATCAAGCAAGACCTGCATTTAGCGTCCATTTCTGGCGGCACGGATATTTGTGGCTGCTTTGTGTTGGGTAGTCCTATCTCGCCAGTGTATCGCGGCGAGTGCCAACAGGCCGGGCTCGGCGTCGACATCAAGGTGTACAATTCGTCTGGTCAAAAGGTCAATCAAGAACGAGGCGAGCTAGTATGCACCAACTCCCTACCCAACTTCCCCGCAGGCTTTTGGAATGACACCGGAGAGCGCTACCACAGCACCTATTGGGATAGGTTCGATAATGTGTGGCATCACGGTGATGAAGTCGCACAGAGCGAACATGGCGGCTACCTGTTCTATGGGCGAGGCGACACCACACTCAACCCCGGTGGCGTGCGAATTGGTACAGCCGAGATCTATCAGCAAGTGAACACCATTGACGGCATCATCGATTCGATAGCAGTCGGTAAAGACATCGACCGCAACGAGCAGATATGGCTGTTTGTTCAGTTACAACAAGGTGTGGTTCTGGATGATGAGTTACTGACAACCATCAAAAGCAAACTCAAATCATCCTGCTCGCCAAGGCACGTGCCAAGCCAGATATTTGCGATCAGCGACGTGCCAAAAACACGCTCTGGCAAACTAGTGGAGTTGGCTGTGAAACAGGTGATCAATGGCAAGAGTGTAGAAAACCTTGGGGCTATCGCTAACGCCGAGGTTTTGGAAGAGATAAAGAGTGTTGTTTCGCTTTAGTGTTGAACCTTAGAAAGTGACTAACTATCTCCGATTTTCATTTGGCTGTCAGATAACACCTAGAGTAAAGGCAGCCGATTGAAAACCGAATCTAAACTTCTATTTAAGCTTGTGAACCCTCGCCTCAGTATAGCCCCGTACTTTTTCTAAAGCTCTTAATGAGATCTGCTCATCATATTTAAAACAAAAATAGAAAATTAATCATTTTATAGCCTGAGATAATATTCACTAAACACGAATCATTTATACCAAAAAAGGCTCCACCGCTAGATTGTATCCAAGCTTATGGATATTTAATCGAATTGCAATAACTCCCGTTTCCACAGCTCCATTTCTAGTGAAATAATAATTTGATAGCTATCACATTTAGGACGGTTATTTTCCCATACTATCTCGGCATGTTAATTACTTAAGAGTAATTAAAAACTTATTCACTGTTATTAATAAGCTTGAATTTAATAGGAAACAAGCGGTTAATCCCTACGTAAAATAAAATCATTATTAAATGATCGGAGACATTATCATGCGCATAGTATTAGCTTTAGGCGGTAACGCTCTTTTAGCAAGAGGCCAAGCATTAACGGCTGAGAACCAACGTGAAAATATAATCAAATCAGCGGCGAGTATTGCTGCAATCGCACGCGAGCATGAGATTGTTATCGTTCATGGTAATGGCCCACAAGTAGGTTTGTTGATGGAACAAAACGCAGCTTACAACGAATATTCACCAGAGACGACCCCGTATCCAATGGATGTACTAGGCTCTCAAACCTGTGGCATGGTGGGCTACATGTTACAGCAAGAACTAAGAAACATTGACCCTGAATTAGACGTAGCGACGCTAGTCACGCAAACTGAAGTATGCAAAAAAGACCCTGCGTTTGCTAACCCGACTAAATTTGTTGGCCCTGTATATACAGAGCAACGAGCTAAAGAGTTAATGGCTCAAAGCACAATGCAGTTTAAAGCTGATGGCGAGTACTACCGTCGCGTTGTGCCTTCTCCTATGCCAAAAAGCATTGTTGAAATTCAGCAAATTGAAACTCTTCTAGATACAGAAAACCTTGTTATCGCTTGTGGCGGCGGTGGTGTTCCCGTGAGTATTGAGCATGGTAAGAGTACTGGCGTAGAGTGTGTAATTGACAAAGATCTTACGGCTGAATTACTGGCTGAAAAAATCCATGCCGACTTATTTATTATCTTAACCGATGGTTCGATTTTCCGTAACTATGGTAAAGAAGACCAAGCAGAAATGAAGCAAGCAACGCCTGCTGGTTTAGCAGAATTTTCATTCCCTGCTGGTTCTATGGGGCCAAAAATTGATGCCGTTTGTAAATTCGTTGAAGCTGGATTGGGTAATGCGGCGATTGGTTCATTATTTGATTTAGATAAAATAATTACCAATGAAGCTGGTACTCTGATTACGAAAGGCGAAGGTATTGTTTATTATTAATATTATCGAATGATAATCACCACTAATATAAAACCTTGGGTTAAAGCCTCTTATTTAATAACGAGGCTTTTTTATTAGGTCCATATTAGTGCTAAACGGGATAAATATTCATACGCTTACTGAATTTAATATATTTAATTTTGGAAACCGCTTCTTTCAAGAAACGGTTTTGGTAGCGCAAGCGGCGAGTGTTTGCGTTTACATCAGTGAATCTACATGGACTCGTTCGCATCCGCTTGATTCTCTGGCATCGCATCGATAAAAGCAGGCAACTGGTTACACGCTTCGACAATTGAGTTAATCAGCGGAAACGGCGACATATCAACGCCAAAACGCAACGCGTTATACACCTGTGGCACCAAGCAGATATCGACAATGCATGGTGAATCGGTGAGGCTATAAACTGAATCACCGTGTTTTTGACGATGCTTAGAAAGCTTCTCTTCTAACGCCGAAAAACCTTGGCTCATCCAATAGTGAAGCCAGTCTATTTTCGCCTCTTGCTCACACGACAACTCTCGCTCCAAATACTGCAGCACACGCAGGTTATTAAGAGGGTGAATTTCTATTGCAATATCTTGAGCCATTGCCAACGCTTGATAGCGCAATGGTGTTTGCTCTGGAATCAACAAGGAGTCTGGGCAGCTCTCACACAAATAGTTTTCGTCCAAGTATTGCAAAATAGTCAGCGACTGATTGAGTTGAACGTCGCCATCCACCAGCACAGGCACTAACTCACTGGCATTGAGTTCGCGATATTGTGGATCATGCTGCTCGCCGCCATTTCGCACCAAATGCACCGATTTAGACTCATAGTTGAGTTGCTTTAGGTTCAATCCAATACGCACCCGATAGGCGGCCGAAGAGCGCCAGTAACCGTAAAGTGTCATGTTCTGATTCATACAATGATCTCGCTCGAGCTGAATCTTTATAATATGGGCTATAACGCTCGATATTGGTTAACTTTTTGGTCAATCGCACCAAAAATGGAGTCACCAGCCGCATCAAACATCTCTAGGCGAATCGAGTCACCAAACGACATGAATTGAGTCGAAGGCTTACCATCACGGATGGTCTCTATCATGCGCACCTCGGCAATGCATGAATAACCCACACCGCCCTCGGCGATTGAGGTGCCGTGGTCAGTGCCTTGCTTATTCGATACCGTGCCTGAACCGATAATCGCACCTGCCGACAGTGGGCGAGTTTTCGCTGCATGCACAACTAGTTCGGCAAAATTGAAAGTCATATCGACGCCTGCATTCGGACAACCAAAAGGCTGGTCGTTGTAGGTCGATATCAACGGTAAATGCACCTTGCTGCCTTTCCACTGTTCACCAAGCTCATCAGGTGTAACGGCGACGGGGGAGAACGCCGAAGACGGTTTAGACTGGAAGAAGCCAAAGCCCTTAGCAAGCTCTGCCGGAATCAAGCCGCGCAGCGACACATCGTTCACCAGCATCAGCAAGCGAATCGAATCGTGCGCCTGCTTAGCACTGGCACCCATAGGCACATCACCGGTGACAATCGCGACCTCACCTTCGAAATCGATGCCCCACTCGTCACTGGCAAATTCGATGTTGTCACGAGGGCCAATAAAGGCATCTGAGCCACCTTGATACATGAGTGGATCGACCCAGAAGCTTTCTGGCATTTCAGCACCACGCGCTTTACGCACCAGCTCAACGTGGTTTACATAAGCGCTGCCATCAGCCCATTGATAAGCGCGTGGCAGAGGCGATTCACAATATTGAGAAGCAAACACTTCACTGCCTGTCACATGCCCGTTGTTTAACGAGGTGTATAACTCTTCTAATTGAGAAACAACGCTGTCCCAGTTATCCAACGCAACCTGCATGGTGGGGGCAAGGTGCATCGCATGGAAGATTTCAGTGGCAGCTACACATTGTTTAAGATCTTTACTCACGACCATCAATAGACCATCGCGAGTACCATTTTTCTTGGTTGCTAATTTCATCCTTGTCCCTTATTTCTTATCGTCAGCCATTTCTTTCAAACCAGAGTCTTGCCAACTGTAGACATATTCTTTGTTCTCAACGCTATCGAGTTCATCAGAAAACTGCAGCGCATGGCGAGTATCGATCATCACCGCGACTTCATCGGTAAACTTCTTCTTGTGCGCCAGACCTGCCTTAAAGGCTTTAGGGTGAGGCCCATGAGTGAAACCCGCAGGGTGGAAAGTCACCATGCCCGCTTCAATGTTGTCGCGGCTAAAAAAGTCACCAGCGTGATAGAAGAGTACTTCGTCATAGTCGTCATTGTTATGGTAAAACGGCACTTTCAATGCTCCAGGATCGCTCTCAATTGGGCGTGGCACAAAGGTACACACCACAAAGCCCGCACCAACAAACGTCGTGTGCGCAGAAGGTGGCAAGTGGTAACGATGTGACATCAGTGGTCTGATATCACGCCAATTCACTTTTACCACGGCTAAGTCGCCATGCCAGCCAATTGCATCCAATGGATTGAACGGATAGGTGATGACACTGACTTTGTCGTGGCGCTTCACCTGAACCTGGGTTTGATCTTCTGAATACTGAGCGCGGAATTGGTCATTGATCGAAGGAATCTCAAGAACCGCAGGATCAAACACCGCGTGATTGCCGACCATGCCTTTCTCTGGCAGGGAGTAAGCCGCGTCGGTGTTTTCTATCATCAAGATAAACATCGGCTCGCTTGGCTCTAAACGCCAGTTGGTTGAGCGCGGGATCATCACGTAATCCCCTTCACTCACCTCTAAATGACCATAATCACAATAGAGATCGGCGCTGCCTTGGTGAATGAACAGCAGCTCATCACCGTCAGAGTTACGCACCAAGAAATCCATCTTCTCATCCATGCGCCACACGCGGATTTTGCAGTCCGCATTGTGCAAAAGATGAGGCACAGCCCAAGGGGTTATCTGGCTGGCTTTCTCCACCAGCGTAAAATCAAAAGCGCGAGGACGCAGATCGCCCTCCCACTCAGACCAACCAGTTGGGGCATGTTGGTGATGAAAGTGAGCGGCAGGGCCGAAGAATCCACTTCGGCCCGCCTCTCGCTCATAGATGGCCTCTTCGGGGAAGTCGGCATGCGCTTGTTTCGAGCACACACCCTCCCGATGAGGAAACGAAATCCATTTATGCATCGTCTAATACTCCTCGACGAATCTGGTCCTCTTCAATCGATTCAAATAGCGCCTTGAAGTTACCTTCACCAAAGCCTTCGTTGCCTTTACGCTGAATGATTTCAAAGAACACAGGCCCGATTACTGTCTGCGTGAAAATTTGCAGCAAGATGCCGTCTTTGGTCGGTGCGCCATCAATCAGAACGCGTAAGTCACGCAGCAAATCGGTGTCTTCACCGTGGCCTTTCACACGCTCGTCGACTTTCTCGTAATAGGTATCTGGAGTTGGCATAAAATCCATGCCGCGATCACGCAGGATTTTCACCGTTTTGTAGATGTCATCGGTGGCGAGCGCGATGTGTTGGATGCCTTCGCCGTTGTATTCGCGAATGAACTCTTCGATTTGTGATTTGTCATCTGAAGACTCATTGATTGGAATTCGGATCTTGCCACACGGTGAGGTCATGGCGCGGCTCACAAGGCCTGTCAGCTTACCTTCGATATCAAAGTAGCGAATCTCTCGGAAGTTGCCGATACGCTCATAAAACCCAGACCACACGTCCATATTGCCTTGCTTCACGTTGTGCGTGAGATGGTCGATTTCATACAAGCCAACATTGGCTTCGGCCATGCGCTGTTCCGCATCGTCATAGAATCGGAAATCGACGTCATAGATGCTCTGCTTGCCATAGCGATCCACAAAATAGAGCAGGCTTTCACCGATGCCGTAAATGGCAGGAATGCTCAGCTCCATCGGCCCTATTTCTGTTTTGTACTCTTCACCACCGCCCTTAAACGCTTGTTCCATTGCAGCCGTTGCTTCGTTAACACGAAAAGCCATGCCGCACACCGATGGTCCATGTACCTTGGCGAACGCTTCCGCTTGGCTGTGTGGTTGTTCATTAACGATAAAGTTGATGTCACCTTGTCGATACAGCCAAGCCTCTTTTGAACGATGCTTGGCGATCTCAGCAAAACCAAGTGACACAAACAGCGCTTTAAGTTGCTCAATTCCCTTGTGGTCAACGGCCGTGTATTCAACAAACTCGAATCCATCCGTACCAAGCGGGTTGTATGTATCCACCATGAACTTTCTCCTTGTACCTATTGGTTTTGTATTACGTGGTTTTTGTCCTTAATTAAATCTGGCCCACAAGCGGAAAGATTGGAATGGATAGAAGGAAATGGACAATAACGCTAAAAACCCGTCAAATTGTAAAATATTTGTTACACGCAAAACCTCACAACAACAAAGTTAGTACTATCAAGGGATTGAAAGATGGTGGTTTGATTTACAGCAGAGCAAGAGATGTTATCGAATTGTTACATGCGCAATTTTATCAGTTAAGGTGATAAATCGAACATTAGATTGATGATGCAAAAAAGCCGCTGTAGTCAGCGGCTTGATGAGTTCTAGAACGAACCTAATTCAAATATCAGAATCGCGTTAATCCCAGTTGAGAATCGACCAATTCGGTTGATCGGCTAACGCTTTCAAACGCGGACATGGGTTCACCAGATAGGCAAAGTCAGCGTGTTCACACAAAGGTAAGTCGTTGATTGAATCCGTATAAAAGTGAATGTCTGAGTAGTTGGTTTCTTGATTGTCTAACCACTCTTTTAAACGCGTCACTTTACCTTCACGGTAGCTTGGCACACCTGATATTTGAGAAGTAAAACGGCCTTGGTTTTCAATCAAATCAATACCGAGTGCGTTCTCGATACCAATCTTACGGCCGACCGCTTCCACTAAGAAAGTCACGCTGGCAGAGATGATCAACATGTCGATATCGTCACGCTCTAACTGCTCAATCAAAGGTTTCGACTGCTTGAACTGTCTAGGCAAAATATGCTGTTCAACACACTCTTCCACCAGTGCCGTCACTTGCTCTGTTGGCATATCGGCTAAAGGCTGCATGGAAAACGTGAGGTAATCTTCCATGTTCAGTTTGCCTTCCGAATACAGGCCCATTAAGCGCTTATCTTCTTCAATAAAGTTGGGCGCAGTGGCAATGCCCTTTTCAACCAAGAACTCATTCCAGAGCATCGCTGCATCAGCATTGATCAGCGTTTCGTCCATATCAAATACATACAAAGGTTTGAACATCTTAGGCTCTCACAGGTTGAATTTCGTTTAGGTTAAACAGGAGTTCAAGTTGGCTGCCGTTTGCCAACAGTCGCTCAGAGGAACGGTTCAATAGATCGACCGTTAATTCACATTCATCGACATCCACTTGGTAGCGAATCACGTTACCCAAGAGCTGGTGGTTACGAATGATACCCGTTTTCGGCGCGGAGATATGCTCGCCATACTTTCGACCTTGCTCTTTAACGTAGATAGATTCAGGGCGAATCGCCACCTTCCACTCGGTTTCAATGTTGAAAAGTTGCTTGGCTTTGTTCGCTTGCACCAGATTGTAGTGCCCCATGAACCCAGCAACAAACTCATTGGCAGGTTGAGTGTAGATCTCTTCGGGTGTGCCTGCTTGTACGATCTCACCTTTATTCATCAAAAAGATGCGGTCAGACATGATCATCGCTTCTTCTTGATCGTGGGTCACGAAGATCGTGGTCAGGTTCATCTCTTTTTGAATATCTCGGATCTGTTGGCGTAGGTGTTTACGGATCTTCGCATCCAGCGCTGAAAGCGGTTCATCGAGCAATAGAATGCGCGGCTTGACCACCAAGGCTCTTGCCAAGGCCACACGCTGACGCTGACCGCCCGATAACTGATGCGGGTAGAACTTTTCTTTGCCCGTTAAGTCCACCAGCCCAATCACTTTCGCGACTTCGCGCTTAATCTCGTTAGCAGCAAGCTTTTTCATCTTCAGGCCAAACGCAATGTTGCCTTCAACCGTCATGTTCGGGAACAGCGCATAAGATTGAAACACCATGCCGATGCCACGCTGTTGCGGCACTTGGTGAGTAATCTCTTCACCGTTCACCCAGATCTCGCCACCATCAACAGGATTCAGGCCTGCCAAGCTGCGTAATAGAGTCGATTTACCACAGCCACTTGGGCCAAGCAGAGTAATGAATTCGCCCTTCTCGATGGAAAATTCAATATCTTCAAACACCGTGTTGTCACCAAAGCTCTTGGTGAGGTTTTTTGCATTTACATAGCTCATTATTTTGTTCCCTGGCTGAAACGACTTGCCAACCAAGTCAGTAAGAAAATAAACAGGAAGTACGTCATCACAAGGGCTGACGTGAAGTGGCCGCTGGTTTGACGCATGTTGTATAGGTAGATTTGCAGTGTCTCGTAGCGTGTACCCACCAAGATGTTGGCGAACACGAACTCGCCTAATAGGAACGAGAACGACAAGAACAATGACGCCATTAAGCCTTTCTTAAGGTTTGGCAGAATAATCAACAAGAACGCCTTGGTGGTACTTGCACCGAGCAGATGTACTGCATCCATCAAGTCGTGCAGATTGATCGCTTCGAAGCTGTTGGCAATCGCGCGGTACATGAATGGCAGCGCGATAGTGAAGTAAGTACCAATCAGGATCCATGGTGTGCCTATCAAGGAGATTTCGCTATCAGCATACAGCTGAAGCAAGCCAACCGACGACACCACGGGTGGCACAGCGAATGGCAATAAGATCAAGATATTCATCACCTTGTCGAGCTTCGGGAAATAGTAAAACACCACGAAAATCGCAGGCAGAACCAACACCACACTCAATGACAGCGCAGCCACACAGATAAACAGTGAACGGCAAAAGGCTTGTAAGAAGCGAGGATCCGTCAACAGGTTGATGTACCAATCTAACGTGAAACCATCCGGCAGGATCGTTGCGCCCCAACGAGAAGAGATCGAGTAGATAAAAGTCGCTAAGATCGGGATCATCATGATACCGACAATCGAATAGACAACCGTTTTATGAAAGCGAGTATTGACGGTGTTCATTACTTTCTCTTCCCTGCGTAGCTTTTGCTGATCAGCCATTGGTTAATCACGGTGATGAAGGCTAGCATCGCCATCAGAATCACAGAAATTGCAGCAGCTAGGTTTGGTTCTAAGAACAAGTCGCCCGATACCAAGCTCGCGATTCGAATCGTAATCACGTTGTAGTTGCCCGAGGTCAACGCATACACGCTCGCGTAGGCGCCAATCGCATTTGCAATCAAGATGATGAAGGTGCCGAACAAGGCAGGAGATAACACAGGCAGCGCGATTTTGGTCCAATACTGCCAAGTTTTCGCGCCAAGCAATGCCGAAGCTGCTTGCCAGTCGTCACTCAAGGCATCAAACGCTGGATACAGCAATAAAACCGCCAATGGGATCTGGAAGTAGATGTAAATCGCTAGCAAACCCCACTTGCCGTACAAGTCAAAATCACCCAGTAATCCATACTGCTTGAGCAATAAGGTGATCGCACCATTGGTGCCCAAGATGATGATGAAGGCGAACGACAGAGGCACACCAGAGAAGTTGCTGCTCATATTGGTGAAGGCAATCACCGCATCGCGGATTTTAGAATCAACGCGGCGCAATGATGAGACGAGCAGAGTCGCAATCGCTAAGCCAACAATGCTCGACCAAATCGACAGCCATAAACTGTTACCGAAGGCCTGCATCATGAAGGCAGAATCGAATATCTCAGAGTAGTTTTCGAGAGAGAGCTCATCATCGTAGAAGAAGCTGTTGATCAGCACCCAAACCATAGGTGCCAGTTGGAACAGATAGAAAAACAGTGCGAAAGGCGCAAGCCACAAAGCGGGCTTGAAGCGTTGAAACAAAGATTTGGTTTGAGGTTTAAGCGCAGAGCCATCGTTCTGCGTGATTACAGAACTGCTCATAAGGCCAACAATTCCTGAGTGTAAGATTTATCGTGTTCAAGGTTGAGTAACTGACAGACGCTGCCGCAGATGTCGGTCTGTTTCACTGAACATTCTTGGTGTGTGAACTTATCGCCAATCACAAAGAATGGCACTTCACGCTCTTCAGGCAGAATGCCACCGTGAGACAAGTCATTGTTCATGCCATGGTCACTGGTGATGATCACTTGATAACCATCGTCTACCCATTTCTCAAGATAGTTTGATAAGTAAATATCCGCGCCACGTGCACTGTTGCGGTATTGGCGAGAGTCCAACCCGTGCTTGTGCCCTATGTCGTCAATGTTCATTGGGTGAATCAACAAAAAATCAGGCTGATGAGTGACACGCAGGTGCTCAGCATCCAAGAACAAGGCTTCATCTGGGTAGTGATCCCAGTGGTAGAAACAGCCGTGTTGGATGTTCATGGTCTCATCGTTAGTGAAACGGTCGCGTACAGCATCAAATGGCGCTCGGTTATAAAGCTCACTCACCCAATGATATGCCGCTGCAGCCGTCACTTTGCCCTGCGATTTCGCCAAGCTAAAGATCGACTCGTGATTCGACAGACGTACGATTTGGTTGTTAACGATGCCACTCTCGACAGGGCGAACCCCAGTTAAAATGCACTCATACAGTGGGCGTGACATAGATGGCAGTTCACATTGCACAGGGTAAAGCGTGGCGCGCAGCTTGTTTTTTTGCGTGCTCTGCGAAGTGCCCTGTTTACTGTACGAATCGCCCTGTTTTGTCTGCAAATCGCCCGGTTTCTCATACATATCACTTTGCTCTAGAAGACCGTTCAGGTAGCCCATGCAATCACGGGCTACCTGATAGTTCAGTCCATCTAGAACAACAAGGATAACCTTATTGCTCATGGTCTATTCTCTATTGCTTGTTTCTATAAGCCACCCGTTACAGGTGGCGTGTTAAGCGGGGTTATTGCTGGTGAATCAATACGCTTTCTTGCCATTGACGTGGCAGACGACGTGCTGATTTTTCCCATGCTGAGAAGTCAGATACTGGGTGCACGTTGCTGTATTCATCGTTCGAGATCAGCTTGTCTTGTACTGATTGAGGTAGCGTAACGCTGCTACGGATTGGGCGCGCGTAACCTTCTGCTAGGTTGATTTGGCCTTGGTCACTGAAGATGTATTCACGAGCCAACTTCGCCGCGTTCGGGTTTTTCGCGTATTTGTTGATGATGGTGGTGTAACCAGAGATCACTGAACCATCTTGTGGAATGCTTACTGTAAAGCGCTCACGGTCGATCTTGTCGCGGTAGTTCAGTGCGTTGAAATCCCACATGATTGCCACTTCCACTTCGCCTTTTTCAAGGTTCGCGATGCTTGGATCTGTGTAAGACAGGCGGCCTTGCTTCGCTAGCTCACCAAAGAATTTAATCGCTGGT
Organism: Vibrio sp. 10N.261.46.A3; assembly: GCF_041472995.1. Classification (NCBI taxonomy): domain Bacteria; kingdom Pseudomonadati; phylum Pseudomonadota; class Gammaproteobacteria; order Vibrionales; family Vibrionaceae; genus Vibrio; species Vibrio sp. 10N.261.46.A3. Next base: position 89,587 of record NZ_JBFRRH010000021.1, read on the forward strand.
TTTAGGTTCGACTCGTCACCACCGTTAGCAAATGCAGCCGCTAGAATTGCGTTGTTTGCTTGCGCGGCTACGCCTACATCACCGACTGTGACTTTGTAGTCACCTTCTAGCAGGTCACTCCAAGATTTTGGTGCATCTTCAACAAGGTTGTTGTTTGAAATGAACGAGATAGTACCTGTGTAAGCCAGAGCCCAGTGACCATCTTTGTCTTTCGCCCAATCTGGAATGTCATCCCAAGTCGTTGGCTTGTATGGCTGCGTTACGTCTTTCTGCACAGCGACACGTGCAAAGGCGAAACCGACGTCACCGATATCTGCGGTTGCGTTTCTTTTCTCTGCTTCAAATTTTGAGATCTCTTGGGCCGAGCTCATGTCTGTATCTTGATGCTTCAAACCGTAGTTCGCTTTCAGATCAGCCCATGTGCCTTTCCAGTTTGCCCAACTGTCTGGCATACCCACACTGTAAACCGCACCCTCTTTTTGAGCGGCTTCAATCAGTGACTCAAGATCAGCATCCTTCGCCATCGCTGGCATTGAAAGTGTTGCCGTTATTAGCGTTGCGCCGATTAATTTTGCAGGTGAACCAATCAGTTTGGCTGGCGATACAGTTGAACGGCTAAGAAAAGTTTTCATTGTCTCTATCCCTCTGGACTAGGTCAGTAAGTTCGTTTTGTATGCTATCGCCGGAGTGTGACGCTTTCGCGCAAGTTATTTGACAGTTAGGATGCATTTCCGTGGCAGTTATATTTCACCCATATGACAGCAAGCCTTTGTTTACTGTCACATTCCTGTTAACTCCGTGGTTTACCTTATTGAGCACACGAACTTATGGACTAGATCAGTAATGAGAACATTGGCTACAGGGCAATCAGGGACACAGCTAGGCAGAATTAAGGCGAGCATTAGAGAACAGCTTCAATCAGGCATCTTCACCGAAGGGCAAAAACTGCCTTCCGAAAGAGAGCTCAGCGAGCTGTTTTCAACCACTCGAATTACGCTCAAAGATGCGTTGGTCTCATTAGAAACCGAAGGTTTGATATATCGAGAAGAGCGTCGAGGTTGGTATGTGTCACCCGAACGTGTTCGCTATAACCCATTGTCACGTTCTCACTTTCATCAAATGATTCGTGAACAACACCGCATAGCAGAAACCAGACTGCTCAGCACCCGCACAGAGATGGCGGCTGGCGATTACGCCAAAGCATTAGAGATAGAGCAGATAACGCCAATACACGTGATTGAGCGCTTGCGTTTTATTGATGGAAGAGCAGTGCTGTTTGTTGAAAATGTACTGAAAGCGCCCTTGTTTGATGGTGTCTTGTCGGAAAACCTCACCATGTCATTAACAGACATCTACCGAGAAAAATACGGCTACGAGACCCAACGCTCGCGCTTTGATGTGATTCCCACTTCTGCCCCTGCACATGTTGCCAAGGCGTTGAATTTAGCAGAGGGCCAGCCTGTTCTTAAGATCTGCCGAGTGAACTACAAGCAAGATGGCGAGTTGATGGACTGCGAATTGGAGTACTGGCGACCGGACTCTGTGGTGATTCATATTGACAGTATTGGTTAGCGCCACATGGCCATTTGTATAGGTTTAGGTTTGGGAAGAAAAAGCTAACATACAAAAACTCCGACGGATTCAGTCGGAGTTTTTTAAAGATCGAACCTTAAAGTAATGCAAGCCATCTAGCTCATGAATCAAGCTTAAGGAACTGTCTTACCCTTGATGAATCTGGGTTAGTGAAAAACTTCTCTGGGTTGGATTTTTCAATCAATATGCCCTTCTCAAGAAACACCACCTGATCCGACACCTGACGCGCAAACTCCATCTCATGCGTCACCACCACCATGGTGTAGCCCTCTTGCGACAGTTTCTTCATCACCAATAACACCTCTTCGACCAATTCAGGATCGAGTGCTGACGTTGGCTCATCAAACAGCAACACATCCGGCTCCATCGCGAGAGCTCTGGCAATAGCGACACGTTGCTTTTGCCCACCCGATAACATGCTTGGGTAGTTCTCTAGTTTGTGCGACATCCCAACCTTATCAAGTTGCTTACGAGCCATCTCTTCGGCGTCTGATTTCGCTATCTTCTTAACGTGAACGAGCGCTTCCATAACGTTTTGCAACACGGTTAAATGCGGCCACAAGTTGAAGCTTTGGAAAACCATACCAAGGCGCTCTCTGAGTTTCGCCAGCTCTTTATATTTGAGTGGTTTACCCGTTTCAGAGTTGATACCAATGCGTTCATCCCCCATGAAGATCGTGCCGCGCTCTGGCTGCTCTAGCCAATTCATGCAACGCAGTAGCGTCGATTTCCCCGAACCTGACGAGCCGAGAATACTCACCACATCGCCTTTGTTGATGTTGAGGTTGATGTCTCGCAGTACTTCGATGCCATCAAACTGTTTCGACAGGTTTTCAACCTTGATGATCGTCTCTCTTTCTTCCAATAGTGGCTCGCACTCAATCACTTCCAAACTCACGCTCGAAGAAGGGTTAATCGGTGCTTCCGTTTCAATAATCTCTGATTGTTTAAGCATGGCTAAGCCCTCTAAGTTCAACTTTGGTTTGGATTCGTTTGGTGATGGTTTCAAGTGCAATACTCACAGCCCAGTAGAGCGCGATAGCAATGATGAACGCATTCAATGGGATGAAGTACGTTGATTGAATGCTGTTGGCGGCCGCGGTAATTTCTGCGACAGTGATGATGCTAAGAAACGCAGTGTCTTTTAAGCAGATGATGAGTTGGTTAGTGATCAACCGAACCGACTTAAACAACACGTTAGGGGTGATGACTCGGGTAAAAGTTTTTAATTTAGAGAAGCCATAAGCGTGCGCCGCTTCGATATAACCTGGCTCTAGCCCCTTACGAACACCTCGAAAAATCTCACAAAAATAGGTACCGTGATAGAGACTTAGCGCGATGATTCCCGCTGTAATCGCATCAAGTCGAATCCCCACTTGCGGCAGCCCGTAATAGAGCAGATACGCTAAGATAAGAAACGGCAAGGTGCGCATCATACCTATCAAACTATTGATGGTGTACTTCACACCAAGTTTTGAGTTTTCTAGGCAATACAACAAACCGATGCCAATGATGAAACTCAAGATTGAAGACGAAACAAAAAGATAAAAGGTGGTCACAAACCCTGAAACAAACAGCTCTTTTTGTTGCCAGATAATATTCCATTCTTCCATATTTACTCCTTAAACTTACCCGCTCAATAACGCATCACAAGCAGGTAAATGGTGTTTCTGACCAAGTAGCCATGACGGCTAAACTGTGGCTGTTGTTGATAGCTGTGACTGAGGTAGATTACTGCTAGCCACACTTACTGCTGCAGATAAGTAGCTCGGTTTTCAGCCACCGCTTGCAACTTCACCAACACGCCAATAATCAACATGTATATGGCACCGGCACATAGAATCGGCCCAAGTGGTTCATAAGTAACCGCAGAGATTCGATTGGTGACACGGGTTAAGTCGACGATACCGATCACCGCAATCGCTGGGCTGCCTTTGATTAAGAACGACATCTCATTCACTAGCGCAGGTAGGCTCATGATCACCATTTGCGGGAACATGATGCGGCGAAAGTAAGTGATGCGTCTCATACCAATGGCTTCTGCTGCTTCCATTTGCCCTTTTGAAAAATTAAGAAAGGCGTTGCGCCAAATCTCTGCATTGAATGCCGATGTATTGAGTGTCAGAGCTAAAATGGCAGAAACGTGCTTATCTAAATTGATGCCAAATGAGGGAAAAGAAAGGAAAATAAATAGAGCCAGAGTCACCAAAGGCGTTGCTCGCGCCCAACTAACGTAAATGCCCAACATTTGATCCACAAACGGGATTTTCATCATTCTAACCAAGGCAATCATTAAGCCGATGACGACACCTAATACAATCGATACTGCCGATATCCATGCCGTTGCCCACGCGCCCTGTAGCAACTGTTCCCAAGCGTAATAATCCATAAACGACCTCTTTGATCAGCGACTTCTTTCGATAGATTGTGCGCCAATGACTCATGGGTTAAACCGCTTTGAACCCATTGGCATGGACACAAACAGTCGCTAACTGTTTGTGTCGGCGCATGCTTATTCATCTATTGAACGGCTGTTAGCTTGCGATACTGCTCAACCGAAGTAATGGCTTCTGAAGGCAGTTGGTCGAACGATTCACCGAACCACTTCTTCTGCAGCTCTGCCATTTTTCCTGTTTGCTCAAGGTGTAGGAAGAATTCCGTTAGGTAAGCCAAAAGCTCAGGATTATCTTTAGGAACTGGCCAGCTCACGAAACCTGGGCCAGAGACTGCTTCGCCTTTTTTGAATACCTTTGACTTGGACTTCACCACCTCGTTAACCGAAACCACACTGTTGATCACATAGTCGATACGGCCAATTGCCAAGTCGGAATACGCTTCTGGATAAGATTGATACTGAACCACTTTCCCTAAGGACTTACCTTGTGCTTCTAGCATCTCTTCCAGCTCAGGAAGTCGCTCTAGCAAGGCACTACCCGCTTGTAGCCCCACCGTTTTGCCGTCTAGATCCGCGACAGTATTGATGTCGTCATCACCCGCTCGGGTTAAGAAGTAGTGCTGTGCTGAAGCAATCGGTGGAGTAAAGTCAAAGGCCTTTAAGCGGGCGTCGGTAATGATCGCTCCGGTTAACGCCACATCGTATTGGCCTGCGGATACTGACGCGAGTAACCCTGTCCAAGGTAAGATCTCTTGTTCAATATCGAACTTCGAATATTCACGCAGTTCATCAAGCAGATCTTTATTAATCCCAGCCGGATTACCACGATCGATGTAGTTGAATGGCGAATAGTTATCTTCTGTCGCCACTTTCATAAAACCTTGCTTTTCGATGGCTGCAAGCTCGGATGCTTGTGCGATACCAAAACAACCCAGTACAACTGTTGCTGCCGCTGTTGAAACCCATGCCTTCATCGTCATTCCCTGTTTCATACGCTTTCCTTATCGAGATTATTTGCCTGCCTTTACTTTATGAACGGAATGCCTCGAAGACGTAGAGCCAATTTAATTTTCAGGTTGGGACAGAGCAATTTTCTAGTTTGGGACAAAGTAACTTTCGGGTTTGGGACAGGGCATCTTTCACATTAGATACCGTTCAAAAGCCAGTCCTTAAAACATCCATATGAACTCTGGCTCACTTCTTGCTCTTTTATACAAATAGGACCGAGGTTTACTGAGAATAAGGACTGTATCTCATGGCGATAAATCACAATTGTTTCATCGAGTTTGATTCCAAAAGAAGCCTACAAGAACAAGTACGTAGCTATTTGGTGACGGCGATATTGAATGGTATTTTTCCTGCGGAACAAGCGCTTCCGTCTTGTCGCAAGCTCTCTAGCCAATTGGGCGTCTCACGCAATACGGTCTCGTTGGTGTACGACAGTTTGCTCGATGATGGTTATCTCATCAGCAAGCCTCGCAGTGGTTATTACCTGTCAGAAAAGTATCAAAATCCGAGCGAAGAAATCGATGCGAACTTGGATCATTTTGAATCAACAGACAACGACAATGCACCGGATTGGAGCAAGCGAGTAAAACTGCAATTGAGCCAATACCCTCGCATCGTTAAACCCTCGCATTGGAGCTGCTATCAGTACCCCTTTATTTTTGGCCAACCCTCTATCAATGACTTTCCATTAGCGCAATGGCGAGAAGCCACAAGAAAAGTCACTTCAGATCCACATGACCATCGCTGGCTGTGTGACAAGGTCGATAAAGACGTCGACATGCTGGTCGAACAGATACGCACAAGGGTGCTTCCTCAGCGCGGTATTCATGCCCAAAGTGATGAGATCCTCATAACCTTAGGTTCGCAGAATGCGCTGTTTTTGATTTCGACTTTGCTCATGAACCATCAGAGCCGAGTCGGAGTCGAGAACCCCGGCTACAAAGAAGCGAATCACATTTTTAATCTCTCTGGCGCGCAGTTACACCCGCATCAAGTGGATGAACAAGGATTGAGATTCAATGAGCACTCTTCACTGTGTGATCACTTCTATGTCACACCTAGCCACCAAGCCCCAACGGGCGTCACCATGAGTGACAAGCGTCGAGCTCAGTTACTGGAAATGGCCAAAACCAATGATGCGGTGATTATCGAAGATGACTATGACGCCGAGTGCAACGTGGAGTGGAATCCTAAACCCGCGCTGAAAGCCAGTGACAAGGAAGGACGCGTCATCTACGTCAGCAGCTTCTCTAAGCTATTAGCACCCGGCTTAAGATTAGGCTACATCGTGGCACCTGAAGAGTTGATCTACGACCTTAGAATACTGCGTCGCTTGATGTATCGACACGCGCCAAGCCGTGTCCAGATGGAAGTGGCGCACTTTATTGAACAAGGCTACTACGACAGCTTTGTAAGGCGCTTTAGAGAAAACACGCGCCAGCGCTGGAAGCTTATCAACGATGCCGTCTTGAAATACTTACCTGACTGCAAGCGACTGGCTCAGAGTGAACAAGCCAACTCTCTGTGGCTACAAACGCCCAGCCACATCAATAGCCAACGTTTAGCATCACGAGCCGCACAGAAAGGAATACTGATTGAAACCGGGTATTCACACTTCATGACTAATACCGAGACGGAATCGGGCTGTGAAGCATTGTCAGAATATGACCCCAACTCCTATTTTCGATTGGGCTTTCACGCCATCGACAAAGATCTGATCGCACCCGGGATCAAAGAGCTGTCAGAGGTGATGAAGATCTAGCATCATTGAAGAGCGGTTTGAGCAGAGTGATTTAGTGAATAAACGTAAAAAGAGCATCAATCGATGCTCTTTTGTCGTTTCTGAAGGTTAGGTTTGGCACGTTGAAAAGAGCGGGGAATTCTTTGCCAAAGTGCCTTTAATGCTGTGCTGGCTATCTTATTGAAGAATTAAGAAGCGAGTTCAAACAACACTTCATCAATGATCTTAACGCCTTTCTTAATCTCGCTTGGCTGAATAACCAAAGGTGGCGCAACGTGAATGCGGTTATTCACAATGAAGGTCAACAGGCCTCGCTTGGTCAATTGCGCTTTCAATTGCCCCATTTTTTCATTGCTTAAAGGTGTTTTACTTTCACGATCTTCCACCAGCTCTACTGCCCAGAACATCCCTTTACCGCGCACATCACCAATCATAGGGTGCAACTCTTGAAGGCTCAGTAGGAGCGGCCCTAGAACGCTGTTACCGACGTTATCAGCATGCGTGACAATGCCCTCTTGCTCCATCACATCGAGTGTTGCAACGATAGAAGCCATCGCCAAAGGGTGACCAGAATACGTTAAGCCACCCATAAAGAAGTTGGACTTAAAGTGCTCAACGATCGGTTCGCTGACCACCACGCCACCAGCCGGCACGTAACCTGAGTTCACCCCTTTCGCAAAAGTAATCAGATCTGGCACTACATTAAAGTGCTCAAACGCAAACCACTTACCCGTGCGGCCAAAGCCGACCATGACTTCATCGAATATCAACTGAATGCCGTATTTAGTTGCAAGCTCACGCACACCAACAAGGTAGTCTTTGGGCGGAATGAGAAAGCCAGCTGTTCCCGGAATGGTCTCTAGAATAATCGCCGCAATCGCTGTTGGCCCTTCGCATTCAATCACTCGCTCTAAATGCTGCAGGGCACGCTCACTCTCTTCTGCCTCAGTCGCCGCATTGAACTCGCTTCGATAGAGAAATGGATTGAAGAAGTGAACGTGCCCACGGCTATACTCGTTTGGAATTCGACGAAAGTCCCCCGTCGCAGCAATAGCAGTGCCTGTATTGCCATGGTAAGAACGGTAAGCAGATAGCACCTTATCGCGCCCTGTGAATTGTCGCGCCATGCGAATTGCATTTTCGTTAGCGTCTGCGCCGGCATTGGTAAAGAACACCTTCTTAAACGTGCTTGGCGCTTTCGACAAGATGCGCTTGGCCGCCAAACCGCGAGTGAGGTTGGCGGTCGCAGGGGCAACCGTCACCAGGGAATCCGCTTGATCTTTAATCGCTTTGATCACCTGTGGATGTTGATGACCAATGTTGGTATTAACCAGTTGGCTACTAAAATCAAGGTACTCTTTACCTTCGTAGTCCCACATCTTGCATCCTTGCCCACCCGCAATGGCGATAGGCTCCGCTGCTTCTTGAATCGACCAAGAATGAAATACGCTCTTGTCGAGGTCGATAATATCTTGGTTCACAAGCTGTTCTGTTGATACTTCCATTTCATCGTCTCCATTAACAACACTAGATTCACAGCCGCTCGTGCTTGACTCGTCTTCGAGAACGAAAGACACAAAACACGACATTGAAAAGGCTGCGCTATCGGATGGAATAATCTTCATCCCAAACAGGGCGGAGGTCATAGTGTCAGTTTCAACAAAATCGTGGGCCAGTGGATCAGCCCAAACCTCCTCCCCGATCCAACCAACAGCCTGACCCAATCCAATCGTCGATCTGGCTCTATTCAAAATTCTTAGGTGTGAATAGATTGAAAGGCAGACGAGACAAGTCTCATCAAACGCTAATTAACGCAGCAGCAATATCAAAAGCAAAGAGGTGAGCAAGAGTGGAATTAGGGTTGGCGATGACATTGATTCTGTTTGCAGGGGTAGTTCGAGGCTATTCAGGGTTTGGTTTTGCGATTATCGCAGCGCTATCTCTCAGCTTTATTGTTCCACCATTGCAAGCGGTAACCATCGCTATCCTATTGGATTTTCTAAGCACTTTTCCTCTGCTCAACCGAAGTAAAACCACCATCAATATCCGGCTTATTGCACCACTGTGTATTGGCATGTTGGTTGCGGTGCCTTTCTCGCTGTATTTCATTAGCACGATATCGGAATCAGGCTTGAAGGCCTTTATCGCGATGATGTCTTTGGTTGCTGGCACGCTGATTATTTTGGACTTACGCCTCACTTGGCTACACCAACGACACGCGTTTTGGGCAGGAGCCATTTCGGGGTTTAGCATGACCACGGCTTCTTCAGGAGGGCCGCCATTAGTGACGTATTTGATGAACCTAACCATTAAAACCAGTGAACAGAGAGCCACCGCGATTGTGTTTTTTCTGCTGAGTTCAGCAATTTCACTGGTTGGCTTCATATGGATTGGCGCATTTAACCAAGGGTCGTTCATCACAGGTTTATGGCTATTTCCGGCAGCTTTGATTGGCAATGTATTGGGGCAAAAACTGTATCTATCAGTACCGAACTTGTCTGCAAAAACAACGACCGCGCCGATTTTGATCGGCATGGCACTACTTATGTTAATTTCAAATTAGAAGGATGTATTTATGGATAAGATAGCGTTCATTACAGGGGCAACCTCTGGTTTCGGCAAAGCGGCAGCAAAACGTTTTGCAGAAGATAACTGGTCGTTAGTGTTGTCTGGTCGTCGAATCGAAAGGCTACTCGACCTAAAGGAAGAATTAACGGTGCCTGTGCATGTAATTCAACTCGACGTTCGAGACGCAGACGCCGTAAAACAAGCCATTGATTCACTACCTGCTGAATTCTCATCGATTACCGCATTGGTTAATAATGCTGGGTTAGCTTTAGCACCAGAAGGCGCGCCCGATGTAGACCTGAAAGACTGGCACACAATGATCGATACCAATGTCACTGGCTTGGTCAATGTCACTCATGCATTGTTGCCAACGTTAATTAAGAGTGGCGCAGGAAGCTCGATCATCAATGTTGGATCAATCGCCGGACAATGGCCTTACCCAGGAAGCCATGTGTATGGTGCCAGCAAAGCATTCGTAAAGCAGTTCAGTTACAACCTACGTTGCGACCTACAAGGCACTGGGGTACGAGTGACTGACCTTTCCCCAGGCATCGCAGAAACGGAATTTACTCTAGTAAGAACCAAAGGTAACCAAACGGCTTCAGACAATCTTTACCAAGGCACCACACCGTTGTCAGCAGAGGATATTGCCGAGCAGATGTTTTATATCGCAACCTTACCAGAGCACATCAACATAAACCGAGTCGAAGTGATGCCGACCCGTCAAGCGTGGTCTGCGTTCGCAATCGATAGAGACTAAGTTCAAACCCACACAAACAAAAAAGGTGGTCTTTTCAGACCACCTTTATCATTTATTTCACACGATACTTAAGACATAACCGACGGCATAAAAGACGGTGTCTCACCCACTACTCTTTTAACGAAAGTAAGCTTAGAGATACTCAGCTAAACGATTTTCTGCTCGTGTTCCTTGCTTGATTCGGTCTCTTTCGACAAGAAACTGGCTACGATCTCTCTCAGTTTCCCTTGGTTAACAGGTTTTGGTAAAAACTCATCCATGCCTACATCGAAACACAAATGCTTGTCTCGCTGCACGACGTTGGCTGTCAGCGCAACGATTGGAATGTGCTTTGCAGACCCTTCTTCGAGCGCTCGGATCTGCTTGGTCGCTTCGAAGCCATCGAGAACTGGCATCTGACAATCCATAAAGATCATCTCGTATTCGTTAGTCTTGAATTTATCAACACCAATTTCACCGTTGTCAGCAATATCAACCTCAAAGCCAAGTTTCTTGAGCATCATCTTGGCAACTTGCTGGTTTACTCGCGAGTCTTCAACGACCAAAACCGTACCACTAAATTCTCCGGCAGCCGCGACAGGTTTTGACTCTGCTTCAATTGGAGCTTGTTTATCGGCTTGTGAGGCGTTTACAGAAACAGAGGGTGCCTCTTTAACAACCGCCGCAGGTTTGGTTAACGACACTGGTTCATTGTCTTTAAACGCAACCTCGCCTCTGTTCGGATAAGTAAAGACTGAAGTATCGGCGGCTCTCGCGAGTACCTCACTGATGGTCCATTTAAGCTGATTATCTTGGTAAGGGCGCGCAATGTAGGCAACAAAACCGACTTGTTTAGCACGAGCTTCATCTTGCTTTCTAGGGTCAGCAGAGATCATCACTAACTTAGGACACTCGCTACCAAAGCGTTCAACTAAGCTTCTTGCCAGTTGAAAGCCATCAACGGACGGCATCACTTTGTCTATCAGCACCAGATCATAAGGTGATGACTTAGCCACAGACTCTGAAACCAACTCTAACGCTTGGTTTGCCGTTTCACAGCACTCAGACTTAACACCGAAAGATTGAAGCTGTGTAGACGTTATACGCATGTTCAGCTGGCTATCATCCACGAGCAAAACCGAAACCTGATTGAAATCGATATTGCTTTCGTCGGCTTCTAAGCACGGGTCAAAGTCAGCCGTAAAATAGAAGGTACTGCCCTGACCTTCAACACTGGTGAGTTCAAGCTTGCTGCCCATCAATGTCACGATCTTCTCGCATATTGTTAGACCTAGCCCTGTGCCTCCGTAAATACGAGTGGTACTGCCGTCGGCTTGTTGAAACTTATCGAACACCGATTTCTGTTTGTCTTCTGCAATACCGATACCGCTGTCGACAACCTCGAATTTCACTCTGAGTTTTTGCTCAGGCTCAACCACCTCTTCCAAACGAAGTGAGAGCGTAACGTGGCCGTGCTCGGTAAATTTAATCGCGTTGCCTACTAAGTTATTTAGGACTTGTCTTAGTTGAGTACCGTCGCCAATCACCATGGTTGGGATCTTAGGGTCGATCGCTAATTGGAATCGAAGCCCTTTCTGCTCCGCTTTCACTCGGAAGGTTGATTCAACGTCGGCCGCAATGCCCATCATTTTCATCGGCTCTTGCTGAAGCTCTAGTCGCCCCGCTTCGATCTTCGAGTAATCAAGAATGTCATTGATTAAGTCGAGCAAAGTAAGCGAAGAGGTGTTGAGCATGTTGATGTACTCTTTTTGCTCTTTCGGCATATCCATTTCAGAGAGCAAAGACGACAACCCGATAATCCCATTCATTGGGGTACGGATTTCGTGACTCATATTGGCAAGGAATTCACTTTTATTACGGTTGGCCACCTCAGCAACGTCTTTGGCTTTTTCCAGCTCTTTGTACTGTTGACGAATACGTTCAATAGACTGGTTATAACTGCTCTCGAGTGTCGAGATCTCATCTTTGTAAGTAGAGTCAGTCGGCGTTAAGAAGCGCGGTTTGTTGTCTTCGACCTGTTGCAGGTTGATCTGAGAAGACATGGTCATCAAACGTTTTACGACAAGGCGATAGACTATGGTTAAACATACAAGAGACAACAAGAAGATTTTAACGGCTTCGAAGGCGAGCAACAGTAACACTCGTTCTTCAAAGTCATCTAGGATCATGCTCAAGTCTGATTGCACTGTGAGCGTCGCCAACGGGAAGTCTGTGCCGCCCATCTGGTGCACCATTTCCCAAGACTGAGAATAAGATTGGCCTTCGGTCTTTTGACCTAACTCTAGAATTTTTTCATCGGGACTTTCGATAAGAAGGTAACTGACCGAAGGGAGGCGAGTGATGCCTTCGGCTTGCACAAACAATTGATCTCGATCTTCCACCCACAAACTGGACGTTAAACCAGAAAGGTAACCAGCCTTGACCTGCTCGACCTGAGAGCTGATAAAAGAAACTCGACTTTGGTACTCTACATACAACCCGAGACCTGTCACTATAACTGTGAATAAGGTACTGATCGCTATTATCATCCCGATCAACTGTCGGGAGAGTCCAACGTAGCGTTTTCCTTTTGTCACCATACACAAATTACCATTATTGTTATCCTAGCAAACTACAATTACTCAACTAGTATAATAGTAGTCATTCATCAAATAACTAGGGAAGGTTATGAAAAAACATCTTATCGTTGCATCCATAGTCAGTTTGTTTTCAAGCAGTTATGCTTCTGCAAGCGAACCTCTTCACTACTACATTATTGCGAGCCAAGCGCAACCTTTTCAGATCGAAACTGACGGGTCATCTCACAGAGGAATCGTTTCAGATATTGTGGAAGCCGTGTTTGATGACAGCCAATATGAGATCAACTACCACACCTACCCTTTTAATCGAATGATCGACAAGCTCGATGCGAGAGAGAACCCAAACTGGGTTACCTATGGCAGCCCTAGTTGGGGAAATATCCAATCTGTGAACCTATCTGAAGATCCGATTTACAATGTAAAACACGTGTTACTGAGTAGTGGTAAAAAGCCATTTGAGTTCAACACAATCGATGATCTAGACGGGAAAGCCGTGGTATTGCTGGTGGGATTTGAGTATCCGAACTTGGAACCTTATATCCAACAGGGCAAGCTCAACGAGATTCGAGTAAAAGATTACACTGCTGCGTTTCGTGTCCTGAACCGAGCACCTGGCGATACCGTGTTTGTAGAAATGGAATCACGAATCAAATACAACCTAAACGAGCAAAAACTGAGTATTGATGATTACCAGATGCAAGAGTTTGGTTCTGTAATCAATAACTACCCTATTCATTTGGCGTTTGACCCTGAGATGGATCCTAAGCTTCAAAGCTTCATCAACCAACGGCTAGACACAATGAAAGACGATGGACAGCTCGACGACATCGTACAGAGTTACTTGTAGCACCAGCGTAACGTCGAACTTAGCAACGGATAGCTTGGTTACACACTTTAACTATCGTTGATGCCTGACTCTCTAAAACATAAAAGGCCGCCCTGCTTGATACTAGATTGCAGGGCGGCCTTTTAAATGCGTCTAAGGGGTAATCATAAGCATACCGCTATCTGAATCGACGAATCAGTGCGAAGCAATCAAATGCAGTTGCTGAGTGCGAAGCTGGTGACGGACTGCCATCAGAATCTTACCCAAATGGTTCTCGCCGGTTCCATCGCCGCCATCGCCCCAGAAGTGGTCTTTGTGCGAATGTTCTTTGATCACCGAATCTCCGGTGTTGGTAAGAAACAGCGCAAACTGTGGATTCTGTCTGAACTTCTCAGTCACAATGAACTGCATCACTTCAACACGAATGTCATACCAATCTTCGCGAACTTGGTCTTCATAGTCACGACTTAAAGAGAACGCTTCGGCAGGTGTACTGGCTTCCAAAATGGTATTGCGTAGCGCTTCGGACGCAAACTTCATCGCTTGATAATAATGTTCGCTGGTTGCCCAAACTTGCTCACCTACCTTGATAGGACAAGCGGCAAAATTTGACAGGTATCCGTTCGGATCTTCGGGTTCGTAAAACAGCACTTCTTTAGCTTGAGCCACAGAATTAGACATAGCCTTCTCCTTACCAACGACATCGCATATTTTTGCTTTAACTTTAAAATTAGTGGCGTTGAATATTACTGTCAAACAACTTAGTTCAAGAGTATGCCATGTACGTGTTTTTCATCTCAAAAGCGTAATGTCAAAAGGGATAGGCTAAACGAAACAGTGTGCTCAAGAATCAAGAGGTTGATTCAATCTGGATAGGAACTATTAAAAATTACTTATAAATCAAAGGGTGGCGTTGTGCCACCCTTCTAAATGCAATGGGGATTATTAGTGAATAAGACCTAGCTCCCTCGCTTCTTCCAGACTCAAACCGCTTTCTCTAATTTCTCTTAGAGTCTCGATACGACGACGAGCTTCAGCAGACTTCATTTTCTTTTCTGGTTTGAAAGATACTTCTTCTTCAGCATCCCACTTGTTTGCAATATTTGTCATTTCATCATGGTTGATAGAATTAATGGACATGTTTTCCTCCGAAAAGCACCATGTAATGGACAGGTAATCTGTAGCAAATGCTTTTTCGCTTGTTAAGAAATTCTGTACTGAAGTGTGATGATTCCGACGCTTCACAAAGCTAATTAATAAATGCCTCATTTAAACTTTGCCAAAGCCATTTTCTGCAATTACATTTAAAAGATTCCCCATAAGAAATGTGGTTTGATCCAACTCTCATTTTCCCCGCTTTCAATGCCTCTCTTCTGCTGAAAATTCGTGAAATAACCCAAGATAAATTTCGAGGCACTTCATTCTTTTCGTGCTCGTCGCTTCCACTAAATCGAACACATGTTAATGATAATAGTTATCAATATCATAACTGAGTATTTATCATGTCTGTGGGAAATTCAGGTAAACCACTTCTCGAAGTGAAGAATCTATGTGTCGACTACATCACCGATGACGGTGATTTCAATGCAGTCAAATCCGTTAGCTTTAACATAGGCCAAGGCGAGATTTTCGGCTTAGCCGGAGAATCCGGTTGTGGCAAAAGCACCATCGCATTTGCCATTAACCGCCTGCATAAGCCGCCAGCTTTCATCTCAGAAGGCCAGATACTGTTTGGTGGACAAGACCTACTGAGCTTATCGGACAGCCATTTGAATACCTTGCGTTGGAGTGAGATCGCGATGGTGTTCCAAAGCGCCATGAATTCACTCAATCCAGTATTAACCATCGAAGAGCAGTTTGCTGATGTGCTGCGTCACCATAAAGGCATGACCAATGAACAGGCCAAAGATCGCGCCGAGAAACTGCTCGACCTTGTCAATATTCCACGTCATCGCCTAACAGAGTACCCGCATCAGTTCAGTGGCGGCATGCGTCAACGTTTGGTGATTGCGATTGCTCTCGCACTTAACCCAAAGCTCATCATCATGGACGAGCCAACCACAGCACTGGATGTGGTTGTACAGCGCGAAATATTGCAGCAGATACACCAACTCAGAGAGGAGTTTGGTTTCTCGATACTCTTCATCACCCATGACCTCGCACTAATGAGCCAACTGTGCGATCGCATTGCCATCATGCGCCACGGCAAGATAGTTGAGGTCAATAAAGCCCATGAGATTCGTAACAACCCACAACACTCCTACACCCAAAAGCTATGGAGTTCTTTCCCTAATATTCATGAACATGCTCACGCGACGGCGTGCTAGGAGAGCTCTATGTCACAACCTATTTTTCAAGTAAAAAGCCTCGTTAAAGAATTCACTGTTGGTGGTGGATTTGGCAAAGAAGAGATCTTTAGAGCACTGCATGGTGTGAGTTTTGACTTACATGCAGGCAAAACACTGGCACTGGTTGGCGAATCTGGCTGCGGTAAAAGCACCTGCGCACGATTGATGACCAAGGTTTACCCTGCGACAGAGGGAGAGATACTGTTCAAAGGCAGAGACATCTCTACGCTCAAAAGCCGTAAAGATATCTTGGACTATCGCAGCCGTGTGCAAATGGTTTTTCAAGACCCCTTTGGTTCACTCAACCCCACTCACACCATTGAGCACCATTTAACGCGCCCACTTAAGATCCATAAGCAGGTAACCACTAAACAGGCTCTCACAGAGCGCCTCAAAGAGTTGTTAACGCTGGTGGAGTTACCCATCGAAACGCTCGCCAAATACCCGCACGAGCTCAGTGGAGGCCAAAGACAGAGGGTTAACCTAGCCAGAGCACTGGCCGTTGGCGCAGAGGTTATTCTTGCTGACGAACCCACCTCGATGTTGGACGTTTCGATTCGACTTGGCGTGTTGAACCTAATGCAAAAAATGAAAAAAGAGTTGGGGATTGGCTTTTTGTACATAACCCACGATCTTGCCACGGCACATTACATCGCAGAAGAGACAGCGGTGATGTACAAAGGGCAGATCGTAGAATGGGGATCAACCCAGTCGATCTTAACCAATCCACAACACCCGTACACTAAGTTGTTGATCTCTGCCGTCCCTGATCCCGATCTGCCATTTGGCGAACTCGTTAAAAATGAGCCAAACTATTCAATAGACGCTGATCGTATTCGAGAGCAGAGCAGTGAAATACAGCATAAAATCAAACAAGTTGCTGATAATCACTTTGTAAAACAGTGGGATAACGTTGCATGAATGAACTAGACACTTGGTTAGAGCGGATCGGAGATTGGTACAAAGACCGAAAGCATGATCAAGTGGACCGGTTAGAACCTTTGATCTTAACGCCTCCAGATGCACTCTGGGGGCCATTGATCACAGATGAGCAGAGTAAAGGCATCGCATGTTGGCTAGACGGGTGCCTGAGAATCTTTACTTTCTATCGCCACCTCGCGGATTCATCGAATCCGGAGTTGGCTTCGCAGGAGGCCAGCAGCTCAAGCCATCAAGATAAAGCCTATCAATACCTGATGTTTGCCTACAGTAAGCTGCAAGCGGTGTCATGTGACCCAAAATCAGAAGCTGGCTTGCAAGAGTGGTGTACACAGCGGCTACAACACTTGTGTGTATTGGCTTTGGAGTTTACGAACCAACAGCAAGAACCACGCTGGAAAGCAGAATCAGAAAAATTGATCGAATCGCATGTACGCTTTATGGCAACCCATCCCCGAAACGATGATCAAGGTATTATTCAACGCCATCTCCACTGATCCAAACCCTTCTCGATCAAACATCAAATCAGAATCTAATCAGAGCTAGATCCGTAGAAAGCATGATCGAGCCTTGATCATGCTTCGGCATTTGATTCTTTAAGTTATTGAATTTTAATGATTGACTGAATTTCAGGCAAAAAAAAGCGAGTCCCTTAGGAACTCGCAAAAATCTATTCAGTATGATGTAACAAAATATGAGCCAATCTATTAATCATAAGAAAGGACAAAGGTTGTCTATTCGGGATAAATAATAATCAACTAGATGCGTTACATTGTCATCACTTTGTCAGCGTTAGGTGCGATTTTAATCAGCACCTAATGTGTTCAAAACTATCCATTCAGCGACGGTAAAACAGGCTTATCGCGATAGGATAATGACTAGTGGCCAATCGCCATTTCATCGAGCGCAAGGAACACGTTTTCGTCTAAATGACCTTCATGAACTTGTTTACACACTTTACGACGCACCGCTAAGCCAGAGATCAAACGTTCAATGGACAGATGTCGATTGCTGGTGCTGTCACGGTCGTTGTAAAGCTCAATTAAGCGACTCAGTGTTTCGTATGGGATAACGTCCTCCCCTACTCTCAACCAATCAAGCTTCTCAATGAGCTCTGAGCACTCTTCTTTGATTGAGGCATGTGAGTGCCCTGTCATAGCGGATAAAGCCGTTATGCTGCGTTCTAGAGCCTCTGCAGAGGTATATTTAGAGAGAGTAATCATGATCTCGTCAGCGTTGATCTCAACGGAGTGTTTGCGCTGCTTAACTCGACGTCCCAATTTGCCTCTTGGCGACGGTGCTTTACGCTGAATTGGCTCAAACTCACCGTCGATAATCTCAGACAGCTCTTCCAGCTTCTGCTTAGACACCATCTCGTTACGAAGTGGGTTCGGCAGCGTTGGTGCCATATTACGCTTACCTGCGTTAGTGGTACGCGCTCTTGAGTAACGTAAGACTTCTTCCACATTACATTTGATATCTACCTGATAATCGGTTGTTTTCCCTTTTTCGATCAACGCGGTGATCGTCAAGTGATAACCCCAAAGGTTAACCAGGAAGGTATCTTCTTGATCACCGACTTCACCCAGCTTTCTAAGCTCGCGGATCAGATCCATCGAGAAACGACGCCAATCGATGTTACGCGCCAATTTCTGGTTGAGCTCACTGAGCAACATGCTATCTGAATGGCGACGTGCCATGCGGCTTCTAAAGTACGAATACATTTGGAAGACCAAGGTATGTTGCTTCAGGATTTCTGGCGGAAATAGGAAGAAATAGTCACGCGTCAGCAGCTCTTCGTAGAACGAAGGTTCCCAAATCAGGATGTATAGGTTCGGTTTAATGCGAATTTCGCCGTCAGAGCCCTCTGTAGGCGCTTCTTCCGATGCGGTAATGGTTCTAGCTAAGAATCGGAAACGATCACTCTTAAAGCCTTCTGGCATGTTCTCACTAAGCCAACGGCCTGTAAGCTCGTGCAGTTGGAAATCCGTGAATTCGATACGATCAATACTATCGCGGATTGAATCTCGTGCAGGGCCGCTGTCTTTCTTGCCACGTAAAGACAAAATATCAGTGATGTAGAGTGGTGTTTTGTTCGGCGTGTGTTTCGCGTCTAGATGGTAATCATCTTGGTGATGATCATGATATTGAACGGTGAGCGTGAATAACGCGAATAGCGTCATCAGATCGTCAACGGTCATGATATTTTTAGAAGATCGTGTCTCGATCACAGCGCGAGTGCCAGAGATCGAAACCATGGATTTCTGGTAGCTCTTACGAGTTCTAGGTGGCGCTAACGCTTGATCAATAATCCCCGCCCAATTGGTTGGCGAAACAATGAATTGATCCGCTTCATCTTTCATCGTTGGTGGGGTATTCAACCCATGTTCATTCAATAAGCGCTTGTTTACTTTGGTTTGAGCTAAGGCTTTAGAGCGCTTTTGCTTTTCATTTTGCTTCACGCTTTCTGTTACTAAGCTGGTGGCACCCAGTACCGATATCAATTGGTTTGGGTTCACAAAGCGATGCAACATGGTTTTACCAGCAAGGCCTTCTTCAAAGCGAACGGGGATTTGTTTGAACAATCCGATATTGACTGCTGCTCTCAGCCTTTGCTGTAAGGCCGCGCGAGTGACTTGACCATCGGTTGATTCAATAATTTCAGTGGTGGAAACGTACCCGTCTTTGCTGCTAAACCCACGAAGTGAAATTAGGTTAAGAAGCTCAACGATGCTTTTGGTGACACCTTTGAAGTGTTGATATTGTTCTATCCATTCAACGGCTGTTTCAGATACCTCAAATAAATGACCATCTTTGTGGCTTCGTGCCTTAATTAACAATTTCTCTTCTGGTTTCATTTTTGATCCGTATCACACTAACCGTAATTTCACTATAGTTCCTGAATGATAAAGAAAGAATGATCATAAATAAAGAGAATTTATTGGCTTTTAAATAACTGATCTTTTTGATTAATATGATCTTAAATGATTAAGTGATCTAATGATCTGGACGTAACTTTGCTTTTAAGTGGCTGAATTTAAAGTATTAAAATAAATCGCCTTGGAAAGCATGATCATAAAGCTTCCGAAACTATGATCATTAAACTTAAGAAAGCATGATCACAGAACATCAGAACGATGATCATTAAGTCATTGTAAGCATGATCATTATTGGTTCGAAAGCATGATCATTATACTTATACAGCTTATCCACAGATCGGAATTCAACACCGGTTTCTAAGTCGCTTTTGACTTGTCTATGTGGACACTTGTGGTGGCCAATCTATCGGAACAATGATCAAGAGAGCATACTTTTTATCGTTCCTACCCTATTGAGTGCAAAATTTAGTCTGTATTCGCTGGAAATGGATTGCTTTGATGTATTTAGCGCTGGTGGGTCTTAACTAGGAAGCATGATCATGAAATTTTCATGTTTATGTATTCTCGGTCTGTGTCGATTGAATTTTCAATCATTGAGCCCTTATAGGCGTTGAATCCCCATTCCAAAAGCATTTGTCCGTAACTTAGCTCATAAATTACATGCTTCCGGAACTATGTTTACTTGATCATTTTTCCGGAAGTTGATCATTTCCAATGTGCAGTTGCTCGGATCAATATTGCTCAGTTTACGCCTTGATCATGCTTCATAATTTGGCGTTATTAATTATCTTACACTGGATGTGTTCCATGATCATTCTTCCGGTTAGGCTTCAATCCTCTGCTGTTTTTGACACCCCATCTTCTCTTCTGTTTTGAATCTTTTTGTTCATTGAGCGTTTTTTTATTTTTATTGTATTGAAAATCTATAAATTCGAATGCAAATCACACCAACCGTAATCTACGGTTGTATTTCAATCGTTCCGAAGGTTTTTCTCTGAAATTCCATTTACATTGTAAATAAGTGATGCTGTAACATTTTAAATGTAGGGTGGAAATAACATGGTTATGCATGATAAAAACGGTGATTTTTTTGTGTTTGTATAAGGCGATGTTTCATCAAATTGTAAAAACGCGGTCTATTTTATGTGATTTTACTCATAAATGTATGTTCATGTTTTTGTTGTGTTTGTTGTTAATCGCTGTACAATTTGTACTTAGTTAATCATTACGGAAACTGGCAATGAAAAGAGAACAAACGATTGATAAGCTCTATCAGCTAGCCGAACAAACTCAACAAGTTCAGGCTGACCGAATTGAGATTATTTTGGAAGAGCGAAGTGATGAACATTTCCCTCCAATGTCTAAAGCTATGATGGAGACTCGTTCTGGTTTAACGCGTCGTAAACTCGATGAAGCGATCACTAAACTTGAAGCTGATGGCCATCAGTTTACAAAGAACAACGCCAATCATTACTCGATTTCATTGACAGAAGCTCACATGTTGATGGACGCGGCAGAAGTGCCGAAGTTCCATGAACGTAAGCAGCACGCTGACAATAAACCATGGATTATCAACGTACAAAACCAGAAGGGTGGTACGGGTAAATCAATGACAGCGGTTCACTTAGCCGCTTGTTTGTCTCTGAATCTAGATAAGCGCTACCGTATCTGTCTGATTGACTTGGATCCACAGGGCTCTTTACGTCTGTTCCTAAATCCACAAATTAGTGGGGCAGAGCACGACAGCATCTATTCTGCTGTCGATATCATGTTGGACAACGTGCCTGAAGGCCAAGACGTCGATCTAGAGTTTCTTCGTAAGAACGTACTATTGCCAACTCAGTATCCAAACCTGAAGACAATTTCTGCATTCCCAGAAGATGCGATGTTTAACGCTGAAGCGTGGCAAAGCCTTTCACAAGATCAGTCACTTGATATTGTTCGTCTATTAAAAGAGAAGCTTATCGACAAAATCGCCGATGATTTCGATGTGATTATGATTGATACCGGCCCGCACGTTGACCCTCTAGTATGGAATGCAATGTATGCGTCGAACGCACTTCTGATTCCATGTGCAGCTAAGCGTTTGGATTGGGCTTCAACGGTTAACTTCTTCCAGCACTTACCAACGGTTTACGAAATGTTCCCGGATGACTGGAAAGGACTCGAATTTGTTCGTCTAATGCCAACCATGTTTGAAGACGACAACAAGAAACAAGTGTCAGTTCTGACTGAAATGAACTACCTGTTGAATGACCAAGTAATGATGGCAACCATTCCAAGAAGCCGTGCTTTTGAAACCTGTGCCGACACTTACAGCACGGTTTTCGATCTAACGGTGAGCGACTTTGAGGGCGGTAAGAAAACTCTAGCTGTTGCTCAAGACGCAGTACAAAAAAGTGCTTTAGAATTAGAGCGCGTATTACATAGCAACTGGCCTTCACTTAATCAGGGATAACAACAATGGCAATTAAAACATCTGACTTAAATGCAAAGCTATTTGGTAAAGCAAACAAACGTCGCGTAGCAACACCACAAGAAGCGCAAACAGCGGCAAAAGAACAGGCTCAAGTGATTGAGCTTTCTGTTGCTGGCGAAGATTTGGTTTCATTTGAATTGGTTCGAATTCCTGCGGCTGAAGTGGCAACTCGAACGGTTGTTTTTGAAGATAATGCTCGTGAGCAATCTTTCTTAAACGAGCATGCGCTTTCTGATGTTCTTACAACATTGAAAGAACGTGGTCAGCAATACCCAGCGGTTGGTCGTAAGAACAAAGACGGTAAGATTGAAGTTCTTGATGGTAGCCGTCGTCGTATGTCATGTATTTTGGCTGACAAAGAGTTCTTAATCTATGTTGCTGAAAACATTAACGGCGAACACGCTAAGTTCCTATCAGACGTAGCTAACGCTCATAAACCGCTTTCTCTTTACGAGAAGGGCAAAGAGATGCAAGCGAAGCTGGATAAAGGCGAAGCTGAAGACCAGAAAGCACTGGCGAAAATGTTCCAGTGCAGCGAAGCTTTGGTGAGTGGTGCATTGAAAGCAGCTGCTCTACCACTTGAATTGCTACAAGCTTACCCAAATGTGAGCGACCTTGGTCGTCCAACTATTGTTAAGCTACACAAGCAGTTTGGTGGATTGACGAGTGAACAGCAGCAAACACTGCTGACTAAGTGTGATGCTTCTGAAGGTTTCGTATGGCAGCGTAGCGAAGCTCAAGGCGTAACTCGTCTAACCAAAGACGTGACAGAAACTTTGGAAGGTTGGATTCTTGAATTGGCGCCAGCGCCAGCGAAGAAAGCTTCTCCAAAATTTGAGCTTATTAAGGGTCGCGCATCATACAGCCGTAAGGGTTCAAACTTGGCGTTGAACCTTAAGAAAGTTGATGATGCAACAATGGAAGAAATCCTCGCCTTCGTTCAATCGAAGCTCGACTAAGTCGACGACTTTTCATTACTCCTCTAAAGCCGCTTAATGCGGCTTTTTATTTGGCTGTGATAAACTGTGTTTAGATGAATCTGGACGCTAACTATGACAAACCCAACCAACACTTTTCTGCATACACTTTCTAATATCGCTCAACATAACGATCACCGTTACGGCGTGGTCTTTGATGGCGATTTTGATTGGCAAAACTCAGCTGTTTTTACCTTCCTTCAAGACTCACACACTCCGAGCATCTTCCAGATTGGCGGTACGCCATTTGAAGGTGTGATTAATGCTCCAGTAAAAAAAGGCCAACAACTGCTTGGTCGTGAGTGCCAAGTTCTTGTTTGTGACTTTAGAGAGCAGTTTGATGCGAATGGTTTTAGTGCTGCGCTGGGTTCGTTAGTTGGTGGTGGGCTGTTGTTGGTGTTACCGCCACAAGTTGATGCCTCTGAAGATAGTGAGAGCTTTGGTCAAAGTTGGTTAAAACGTCATTTCGAAAAACTGATTTCTGTTTCACAACACAATGAAGCCGGCGATGTAGTTCAAGCAACTCACGCTCTTCCTCAGATGCAAAGCGCCCAAAACGGATTGGATAAATTTGAACAGCAAAACACGGCTGTTGAATTAGTGAAAAAAGTAGTGTCTGGACATCGTAAACGTCCTTTGATTCTCACTGCGGATAGAGGGCGTGGTAAAAGCTCGACACTGGGTATTGCCGCAGCGCAGCTGTTAGTTGAGCGTCACGGGTTTAATATTATTGTTACCGCGCCTTCAGTGAAAGCGGTAGAGCCGGTATTTTCTCATGCTAGCCAAGGGTTAGAATCTTGCGAAGTGGTAAACGCTACTCACATTCGTCATCAAGGTGGCAGTTTAAGATTCGTCGCAGCAGATGAATTACTTAAATCTAAGCCTGATTGCGATCTGTTATTGGTTGATGAAGCAGCTGCCATTCCAATCCCAATGCTTAAATCCATGGTCGACATCTATCACCGTATGATCTTTTCAACCACGGTACATGGTTACGAAGGCAGTGGACGAGGCTTCGGAATTAAGTTTGAATCTTGGCTTTCTGAGTATCGTCCGGGGTGGAAAGGCTTTAAGCTCGAACAACCGATTCGTTGGAACAACAACGATCCGCTAGAAGCTTGGTTGTTTGATTGCTTCTTACTTGGTAATGACGCATCACTCACTGAATCGGCGGTTGATGAACTCGATGGCTTTTCTACCGAGGCAATCAATCAATTAGACCTAGTCGAGTTATCAAAAGCAGAATGCTTGGCTAATCCTGAGCAGCTACAACAATGTTTTTCTCTTCTTGTGGATGCGCACTATCAGACCTCGCCTAATGACTTAATGCAGTTTCTCAACAATCCAGCAATCCGTTTATACGCCGCTTGGAAGAAAGATGAATGTTTAGGGTGTATGTTGGTGACGGAAGAGGGAGGTTTGGACAGCGAGTTGATTGCTCAAATTCAACTTGGAAAACGCAGGCCTCAAGGTCACCTTGCTCCTGTATTACTGGCAAACCAACTTGGTTGTACTCAGGCGGCGAGCAGTCGTTGCCTTCGAGTTATGCGCATTGCTGTTTCAGCGCGTCATCAAGGTTTGGGTATTGGCCGTTGGATGTTGGCTCAGTTATCACAGCAAACCAGCCAAGCAGATTATCTGGCGACAAGCTTTGGCGCGACCAGCGAATTGATTTCTTTTTGGCGTGGTAGTGAATTCGAAGCTGTACACATCGGCCACCAGCGAGATCAGGCCAGCGGCTGTCACTCGGTTCTGATGGTTAAGGCGCTTAAATCAAACTCTCAAAGCTGGATTAACTTAGTTCAAAATCACTTCGAGTGTAGCTACTGTTTTCTTGTTTCAGGTTCTTTGGTTTCACTTGAAACCGATATGGTGCGCGCACTGCTGCCAAAGAGTGCCCACACCGTTAGCGAGTTTGAAACTCAGTTAGTTAGAAATTACGTGAACGGTGGCAACAGTTATGATGCGATCAGCTTCAGCGTACTGAACTTGATTCTACTCAGTAACGATCGAAACATAGGTATTTCTGATTTACTCATCGCAAAGGTTGTTCAGCAGAAAGAGTGGGGGACTTGTGTCGAACAGTTTAATCTTGTTGGTCGCAAACAAGCAGAGATTCAGTTTCGTAAAGATGTCGATGCATTGCTAGCAAATTTACACTGTAAATAGACAGGCCATCAATAAAATAGACCGACCGCTATAAATTAGATTTACAGTGTAAATTAGAATATTGGATTTACACTGTAAACTGAAGCTCCATATTGAAATCCGTTTTTACCCTGGTTATCTGTTACATCACTTCTGTTTCATCTCTCCATGACAGCCTTTAATCTTTTAAAGCTATTCGCCTTTACTATCTTGCACCAATATCGAATCGACATTCAATCACACGAAATATTCTGAAAAAATTTTCCTATGTATTTGTAAAGGCGAAGCAGATCATAAAATGTGTAAGTCTTATTTATGAGTCATGTTTGCAGAATCGAAAGTAAGTGATGTGACGCTGATTATTCTAATAATGTGATACTCAGCGCAGAATGAATTATATAGACTGAATAACAACTGAGTCATTAGGGATACTCAATTCGAATGTGGGATAACATCGTTACATTGTCGGAAGACAAGCAACAAGTGATGGCATGTCTGCCAACCGGGACTGTGGTTGACGCAAGCTTTGATAACAAGACGCTGCCACCAACCTTGGAAGCTTTGAATGCATCAAACTATTTTCTTTTCGAAGAAGAGGTTTTGCGTTTCGTTACTCTTGCTAAAGAAGGTAAGGGTGAAGCTTATGAAGGAATCTTGATTGCTGAAGCTCGAAATGCCACTGTTGCGGTCGAACTGTCTGATGATGAGATGTTGGCGAGTCTTGTAGTTACTGGTCCATATAATGGACACCCACTGCGTGGCAGCGACATCATCCATTGTTTATCTCAAGCTCAAATAACAAAAGGAATAAATAAGTTAGCGCTCAGAAAAGTTCTGATGATGAGCAGCAAACTTAAGCCCGGTGAAAAGTTTACTCAGCCCGTCGCTAAAGGGACACAACCAGTAAAAGGTAAAGACGCTAAGTTTGCCGCTTTGGTTGAAGATATTACTCGCCAAGTCTTGAAGCCTCGCAGCAAAGACGAAGGCAAGATTGATATGCGAGACTTGGGACAAACCATTACCGTTGGTCAAAATGATCACTTAATGAAGCGTACCCCCGCTACCAAAGGTGTCGCTGGCTTTACCGTTCAAGGCCGAATTATCCCACCGCTTCCTGGACAAGACAGTTTAATCAAGCCTGGAAAGGGCACCTACATCTCCCCTGAAGATCCCAATTTACTACTCGCCTCACACCCTGGATTGCCCATCATTAAAGATCGAACCATCGAAGTGGATGACGCCTTATGTGTCAGCAACGTCGATGTCTCAACTGGGCACGTTAAATTTAAAGGTAATGTCTTTGTCTCTGGCAACATCGAGCCGGGTATGATCGTCAAGGCGACCGGAAGTGTTACGGTGGGTGGCTTTATCGAATCGGCCGAAGTTCAAGCCCAGGGGGATATCAAAGTCGCGAAAGGCATTATCGGCCACACGACCAAAGAGGGTGCACCAAAAAGTTGTAGGGTATTCAGTAAAGGCTCTATCACAGCAAGCTACGCACAGAATGCCGAGCTGCAAACGGCCAACGACCTTCGACTTGGTGTGCACAGTATGAGTAATGACATTCGCTGTGGTAACAACCTTATCGTGATGGACAGTTTGAAAAAGCATGGCACGCTCAGCGGTGGTGAAGCTAAAGTCGGCGGGAAAGTAGAATGTGTCTTCTTAGGCGTTGAGGGAGATACCGCAACCAAGGTACATGGTTTTGCACGCTACGATGGCTACCGCCAAAAGATAGCCGAGTTGAAGGAAACTTATAAACACACTCAAGAGCAAACCATGGGTGTGATTCGCCAAGAGTTAGAATTTAAGAAGCGCCCGAAAGCCGAGAGAAGCGAAGAGCAAGCTCTAGAAATTGAGCAGCAACGAGAGAAGAACAACCTCGCAATTGAAAATACAAAATCGCAGTTAGATACACTCGAAGCGGAGTTTGAAACCAACCTTGCTGAATGCACTGTAGAGGTACACGAAAAAGTGTATACCCGAGTGACGATTCAATTTGGTGATGAGACAGTCACAACCAAGCGAACCCACGGCGGAAGTGTTTTCTCATTCAACCAATACGAGATCCAATGTTCATTCAAGATGGAGCAAGAGGATATTGCTTTATAATAGGTACTCTAGAGGGCGCCAACTCTTTTGTTATCAAGAATATCCTTCTCGGAAATGCTATTGAGCCGCCTTTGAGGTTATTAGATAGAATATGTACTTGCTGTCACTCACGATACCTCATTAATCAGAAGACCACACCGAGCGAATATTTGGCCATCCCCAATTAGTGAGTGCAACGTCTTCTAATTGTTCATCAAGCCATCTTGCATTTACCTCTCCCAAAGTATGGTACAAAACGTTATTGCTGTAGAAGTTAGAAAACGCTGAAGCATGACGGTTATCATCCAAATTGGTATTCGTTAAGATCAGAGTTTCATTGAGCGTACCGTTCTCTGCTTTTTTACTCAACTCTCTATAGGAATACATTACTATTTCAACCTTACAGCCGTGATCGATAAGTACAGAAGAGATAGCGCGAGCGCATCGACGCAATGCTGTGTAGTTGTAACCTGCGATGGTGATAGATTTTGGTAACGCGCTGACTTCACCAAACGGGCGCAATACGGGGCTCCAAATGGGTAATAAGTTGTTGGCTAGTACGCTGCCATAATGCGTTTTCTCTTTACGAAACAGTTCGAGCAGTCGCTGGGGGTGAATTAGCTCCGTGATGTAACGACGTTGGGCGCGTGTTAATGGATGTTTCGTATGCTGGTTGAATAGAGCGAATAAGCAACCGTCTTCAGTTCGACTGTGTTGAGTCGAGTGAGAGGCATTAGGCGTTTGTATTGAAACCTCAATACCGCTCGTGGTTTCAGATACTTGTATAGGTGAATTTCTTGATAGCGATGGGTTCTCCATCTTCTCATCATTGACGATCCAAATCGTCACTAAATCGACTAACACACGACACGAATAGTAGCCATCGAACGCTTGCAGCTTTAGTTTATTTTTATCGTGCTCGACAACCGAGAATGGCCCACTTCCAATCACCGAATTGTTGTTTGCAATATTCACTTGGCTCGCTGGCTGAATGCCGTATTTGACGCCTGAAATAAGCCCAGCGAACCCTTGATCAGGTTTGCTCAATGTAAATACAATCTTTAAGGGATGTGGCGCCACGATATTGGTGACATGCGCTAGCTCTTTTTGATAATAGTGAAGGGTGCTGAGCTTGGCAAAGAGACTCACAATCGTATCTGCGTCTATTGGTTCACCGTTGTGGAATGTGAGCCCGGGACGAAGGTGGAACGTCCATTGACAGCTATCTTCGTCATATCGCCAATGATGAGCGAGCTCAGGCCTGACAACGCCATTGTCATGACTGGATACCAAGCAGCAATAAACTTGACGCAAAAAGAAACGCTCACTACAGCGTTGTAATTGGTGGGGGACAATGCGCTCAAACATTCGTTTGTATGTCAGTTGAATATTCACTCGGCCTTCTTGAACAGATGTCCCGGAGGTTGTTTTCAGTAGGCTGCCAAATATCGCTTCATCTTCATCGAGAATGGCTAATGCTTTCTCATATTTACCTTGTTGGATTCGTTCTAGCGTTAAGCTCTCTTTTAGGGTGCTTAGTTCTATGTTCAATAGTAGAGTCGAGCGTTGATTTCGACCGGCTTTGAGCTGCCAAGTCAACCATACTAGCTCCTGCATTTTCGATAAAAGATTACGGGCATGTCGAGGTGATGTGCACAAAAAATCAGCCACTTCTTGAACTGTGGTCTTTATTTCGCTGCCGACACCAATAGGGATGAGTCGCTGGTAATACCTAAGCAGGTTGAGATTAGACACCAATAGTCCTTTGTTAATAGATAGCCTGGTATTTTACTCAACTTGGCTACAAGAAAATAAGAAAATGTTCAGCGACTTTGTTCCTCTTTTGTCGCTTTGTAAGAGCATAAAAAAGGGGAGCTGATGCTCCCCTTTTGGTTTCTACTGATAATGATTTATTTAGGTGGCTTGAGCGCTCTAACTAACGGCTCTCACTCGGCCTTGTTTAAGGTCTGAAAGAACCTGTGCTTTAGGACCATCTGCAATGATGCAGCCTTTCTCCATTACGATCACTCGATCGACAATGTCCAACATCGACGTTTTGTGTGTAATCAGAATTAACGTCTCGCTTGGTAGCAATTGGTTAAGTTGGTGCTTGATGTGCATTTCAGAACGGTTATCCATAGCACTGGTCGGCTCATCCATCAACAACACTGGCGGACGGCCCAAGAAGGCTCTAGCAATGGCAATTGACTGACGTTGACCACCAGACAGTAAAGCACCACCTTCACCCACCTGGCGTTCTAAACCTGCAGGATCTTGCTGAGTAAACGCGGTTACGCCTGCACGGTTTGCCGCATCCATCACGTCACGGTCATCCACCAAAGGGCGACCTAAAGTAATGTTGTCTCTTACTGAACCGTAGAACAGGTTACTGTCTTGCGGCACACAACCTATATTGCGTCGTACGTCGACATGATGCAGTTGTTCCATATCGGTGTCATCAATGCGTACATGGCCTTCTGTGGGCTTGTAGAGGCCCATAATCAGACGTTCTAGTGTGGTTTTACCTGAACCAATACGACCAATGATCGCCACTTTCTCGCCTGGGCTAATATTGAGGGTTAAGTCTCTGATAGAAGCCACTGGTGAATCTGGGTAGTGGAACGTCACCTTATCTAGTGCGATATGGCCCTGAATAATCGGACGGTGGATGTAGCGTTTACCTTCTTCTTGTTCATCAGGCATCGACATCACTTGCTCAATCAAAGTCATTGATGACTTCGCTTGGTTGTAACGAGTCGAAAGCAAAGATAACTGAACAAGAGGACCAATCGCTCGGCCGCTCAACATGGTCGCAGCGATCAAGCCACCCATCGTAAGCTCACCTTCCGCAATCAGGTACACGCCGAAGATGATCATACCTACGTTAGTACTTTGCTGAACAAATCCGGCGGTGTTTTGGATGCTGTCAGTGATGCGTCGGCTTTTGATATTCCAATTCGCCATGTGAGCAACGGCTTCTTCCCAACGGAATTGGAATTGGCTTTGCGCACTGAACAGCTTAACCGTCTCTAACCCTGCCAAACTCTCGATTAAGTTCGCGTACTTCTGCGAAGCAAGACGAGAGCCTTCTTCAATGGTGCGGCGCAGTGGGCCTTGGATTAGCAATGCATAGACGATCAAAATGACCACGCCAGCAACGGGAACAAACACAAGGTTTCCAGCCATTAACCAAATGAGCGCTAAGAACATCAGTGCGAAGGGGAGGTCGATGAGCGAGCCAATGGTTGCAGAGGTAAAGAATTCACGAATGGATTCGAACTCTTGCAAGTTTTTAGCGAAAGCACCGACAGAAGCAGGCTTCGCTTCCATACGAATCCCCAGTACTTTACTGAACAGCTTGGAGGAAATGAGAATATCGGATTTCTTACCTGCAACATCAATGAAGTAGCTGCGCATCAATTTGAGCAGCAAATCGAATAGGAATACGACAAAGATACCACTCGCTAGCACCCACAAAGTCTCAAAGGCAAGGTTAGGGACTACTTTGTCGTACACCAAGCGTGTGAACATGGGCGCGGCTATCGCGAAGATGTTGATCAGAATGGAGGCTATCAACACATCTCGGTAGATGTTTTTAGATTCCCAAATCGTGCTCCAAAACCAATGCCCTTTACGAGTTTTTAGAACCTCTGGTGAACGTTCATCATAGCGAAACTGTTTCTTTACCAAGAAGTAGCGGCCGATGAATTGTTCTTTCAGCTCTTCGACAGGAATGATGATCGGCACCATTCCGCTTTCCGCTGTAATGATTTCCGCTTCTTGCTTCTCTAAATCAATGCTGTTGAGAACGCACGCTTCGCCTTGTTTAAGCAGTAAAACTGCAGGCAGAATCAGGTGAGGGATCTTTTCTAAGTCGGAACGGTTTTCTTTCGCCACTAACCCTGCTCGCTCAGCAGAACGAGGGAATAGGAAAGGGGTTAGCTTTCCATCGGATAGTGGTAGCCCATTGATCAACGCTTCGGGCGAGTTAGCTAACCCGTAATACCGGCTAACGTAGATCAGTGAGTTCAATAGTGGATCTTGCATGTGATATAACCCTTACAACTATTTATCAACAATGAAGCCTTGGAACACTTCTACGTAGTTATCAGACAGGATATCTAGCTGAGTCTGAGTTTCTATTCGAGACGCGATGGTGGTGACGCCTAGGTTGTGAGCGGTTCTAGAGATCGACGTTAAGGTGAACTTCTGTTTTTCGTCATCAAGGTTATGTGTGAACAGGTAATCTAGCTTCACATAGCTTGGACGGTATTCGTTGATGTAATCCAGTGATTGGAAGTTACGTCCGTAGTTATCGACACCAAACACCGCTTCAGCGTTGCGAATGGTGTTACATAATAGTGCCGTGTAGTGCGGAACGTTGATGAAGCAATTTTCTGGAATCTCAAAGTGCAACAGGTGGGCGATTGAAGCATTCTGTTCAAGCGTCTTACCGATCCAACGGATGAAGCTTGGTTGAGAAATACTGCTTGGTGAAATATTAATAGCGACAGGGCTGGTTACTTCTTTTGCATTGAGCTTTTCAATCATCTTCTCGATAACGTATTGGTCGAGAATGTGGCTCATTTCAAGCTGTTCTAGCGCGTATAAGTACTGGTTAGCACCGTAACGCACGCCATCTTTTTCAATCGCAGAGAATACTTCTTGGTGATACGTTTTACCAAAGGCATTGTTTGCAGCCTGCAGACGGAAGGTAATGAGGTCGTTGATGATCGCTTCTTCGACCAACATGCGCCATTGTTGTTTGCCCATCACAGCGCCGTGATCGTCTGCGGTTACGTAGCCGTAAGCAAGCTCTCGATTCGCCTTGGCACTTGAGAGTGCGTTATCCACCAGCGACATGATTTCAGTACTGGTTTTACGCTTGTTGCTGTATGTCACACCAAGAGCAATATGTGGGTTCGCAGTGCCTGTTGGGTCTGAACCTAGGCTCTGGATACAGTTTACGATGCTGCTCGCGACAAGTTTCAGTTCGCTCTCATCAATGTTTGGCATGATGAAACCGAACTCGTCACTAGAAATACGAGCGATGGTGATGTCTGGTGATGAGATTGAAGCTTGCAGCTGTTCAGCCAGTTGATGAACCAAGGCATCACCTTCTTGATAGCCCTTTTCATCGTACTCTTCACTAATAAATTCCGCTTTAAGTACCGCTAAACCACCTAAACTCGACTCTTCTAACCATTGAGTTAACTGAGACATGTAGTAAGCACGGTTACCTAGCTGAGATACAGGGTCGATATACGCTCTTTCACGTAACTTCTGAGCTTCTTTCGCTTGGTTTTTAAATGCCAGTTCAACTTGAGTCGACATGTGGTTGATACCATCGACAACCAAGGTCAGATCTTTTGTCTTTGGACGAGCCAGTGGTTCGCCAAACTGATTCTTAGCGATCTGATCCATCTTCGTAATGATC
Organism: Vibrio sp. 10N.261.46.A3; assembly: GCF_041472995.1. Taxonomy (NCBI): domain Bacteria; kingdom Pseudomonadati; phylum Pseudomonadota; class Gammaproteobacteria; order Vibrionales; family Vibrionaceae; genus Vibrio; species Vibrio sp. 10N.261.46.A3. Next base: position 122,355 of record NZ_JBFRRH010000021.1, read on the forward strand.
AACGACAGCGGGCGTAAAGCACGCTTAAGGATCCAAGAGATAGACACTAAACCGAGCAAGAAGATCGTGCCAAAGATGCTCAGTAAGCGGATGAATGCTTGCCAAAGTTGATCGTAGGCAGGGCCTGGATGACTTACGATCTCGACTTCTGCCAATTGCATCCAGCCACTTGTGATTACGCGACGGTCATGAACTGGTTCGAACAGGTTTAGGTTGGTAAACCACTCTGGTACGCCAGTTGGCTTTACAGGGTATGAGCGGAGAATGTCTTCACCGCTGTCGAGAAATATCAATCGAACGACGGAATAAGAACTGCCATCAAACAGGGCGTTGATAACAGACTCCACTGCCACCTTGTCCTTTTCTTCTAGGTAAGGGGCGAGAGCCAGTCCAACAGTATTAATGGTATTACTTACCTCAGAGCGTTGCTGCTCCTCTAAGTATCCACGGGTGGTATTGAATTCGATCATAAAAACTGACGTCATCAGCAGTATGAACACTGCAACCATCCCGACCACAAGCTGTTTATATAAAGTCATTGTACCTACTCATCGTAATTGATAATGGGTTTGTTTAATTTTAGAGAGCGCTCACGTGAACGTAAGTCGTTCCATAAGCTCAATCTTGAAGATTTCCCTGCCAACTTGCCGCTGCCTGCTGCCGACTTAATCAACCAAAGGTTTTTACCGTTGAAACTGTAAATTGGTCGTAGATCTGGGCGTTTGGAACCACGTTTAATTTCAGGGTTTAAGTTGTCCAAAATTAGTGGCTCTGCACTCGGTGTTGAGTAGTAAGCTAACACCATGTGGAACTGGTTTAGTTCCAGTGCTTTTACGTACACTAATCGTAATTTCTTATCTGGGACGCCCAGTTCAAGCAAAGAGAAATATTTTGCGATAGTGAAGTCTTCACAATCACCGGCGTTGCTGCCTAAAAATTCCAGTGGTGTTGCCCAGTAGTCATTCTTTCCCCACAGTATGTTGTCATCGACAAAGTACATCTGGTTGAAGAACTGGTTCACCGACCTGAGCTTCTCTTTTTCACTTAATCCGTCGTATGACGTCATATTTGAACGCCACGTTGCCACTCGCTTTCCGGCTCTATCGCCGTAGGTTTTGGTCACCGCATCTATCCACCGTTGGTCGCTCTTGTTGAGCGCCACAGAGGTAAAAGAGGTGAGGACCAGCAGCAATAGCGAAATCCGAGACTTCATAGCCTCTGCTCTTGTTTATTTGCTGTGTATTGAAAGGCGTTATCAAACATCAAACGTCCTTACTCTTTTAGTGCATTGTTTTGAGCGCTTAATAGTGGCTTCAACATGTACTCAAGCACGGTTCTTTTACCCGTGATGATATCGACAGAGGCAGTCATACCTGGAATGATTGGCAACTCTTCGTTCTGTCCAAAATTGTGTTTTTCGGTGCGCACGCGCACGATGTAGAAGCTATTGCCTTCTTCATCTTGAGTGGTATCGGCACTGATGTGCTCTAGCACGCCTTCTAGACCACCGTATTTAGTGAAGTCATAGGCACTGAATTTAACGATGGCAGTCAATTCTGGGCGTAGGAACGCGATATCTTGCGGGGCGATTTTCGCTTCAACCAATAGCGAGTCTTCTGTCGGTACAATCTCAACGATGTCCATACCCGGTTGGATAACCCCGCCGACAGTATTAATACCCAATGTTTTAACGGTGCCAGTTACCGGAGAAACCACCACGGTACGGTTTACTCGGTCTTCAAGGCCAACAGCCGATTCGGTCATTGCAGAGAGCTTATCTTGCGCTTGATTGAGTTTTTCTTGTTGTTCGGAGCGGAAGTTCAGTGCGGCATCAATACGGCTGAGCATCGCTTCTTTGATGGCTGAACGTAGAAGAGGGATTTTTAGCTCGCTTGAGGTCATTTCTCGGCGAGTGTCGTTCACTTGTCTTTGCAGTTTAAGTAATTCAATTCGTGGTACCACCCCTTCATCGGCAAGCGGCTTGGTGATATCCAGTTCTTGGCGGGCGAATCGGTAACTCTGTCTTAAGTTATCGACACGCGCTTTAATTTCGATAAGGTCTTGTTGTTTTTGTTCAACTTGTTGATCGAAAACGGAAAGTTGGTTTTTTAGGTTATTGAGATCTTGACGATATTCTGCTTTTTGGCGATTAACCAGTTGAGGTTGCAGTTCGTAGAACTTAGGTGGGAAGGCGAGCTTGCCGTAATCAAGCAACACACTTTTTTTCCACTCTTCTACAGAAAACTCTTCGTCGATAACAACACTGGTTAATGAGGCTGAAAGCATCAATACATTGGCGGTTAAATTGGCAACTTGTTGTTCACGTTCGCGGAAGTCTGAGCGGAAGCGAGTGTCATCGATCAATAGTAGTTGTTGACCTTTTTGAACGCTTTGGCCTTCTCTAACTAAGATCTCTTTAACCAAGCCACCCTCAAGGTTTTGCACCACTTGGATCTGAGAGGAAGGGATGACTTTGCCTTGGCCAACGGTAACTTTGTCGATCTCTGCCCAGGCAGACCACCCAATAGCAGCAATAAAAAACAGAACGATCACCCACAACATAATACGCGCACTGGTGGGTGTATTGAGGAGCAGTGCCGCTGTTTTATCATCGACATACTCAAGCTCGGTCTCGTTCAATTTGCTGAAATTTTTCTGACTCATAACAGTCCTTGTTCGCTAAATAAAAGTGCAAGCCTATTGAGTGTATTCTTACTTCTGATAAATGTTAAGATTTTGTTCCTTTAAATCTTTGAATTTATATATTTTTTAAGACCTATCGGTTCTTGAAATCCGTTTTATCGAGTTGGTGCTTTCTTAGTTTGTCATACAGTGTTTTTCGCGATACCTGCAGCTCTTGTTGTACCTCTTTTAAACGGCCCTGGTGGCGATGTAGCGCCTCAATCAAGATAATTTGTTCAAAGCTATCGGTGCGTTGGTTTAACGACCGTTGTTGCTCTTCAATGCTCATATCGAGTTCATTTTGCTCATTAGTATCGCTGTCGAGCGACGGCTGCTTAATTTGAGTCAGCACTCTGAGTTCGGCATGTTGGCGAAGCTGACGAATGTTCTCCGTCCAATGCGTTGCAATGAGTCGCTGAATCTCTTTTTCTGTAATGGCGGGTGGCGGCAACTGATAGCGACTGGCTGCACCGCGAGCAAAGTGTTTAAACAAAGAGCCAATATCTTCCGTTCTTTGCGCCAAGGGTAGTAAATTAAATCGGCGCAGTTCACCTGTAATTGTAGTAGGAACTACTGTAGTTGCGATAATGATACAAGTTGCATTGGTCTTGCATGAGTTTTCACGAAGTAGGGTGGGTTTTAAGTTCGCTAACCACTGCCATTGATCTTGAGTTAATGCTTCTGTTTCATGGATATAGAGTGTTCCACCCTGATGCTTCAAGAACAGTTGCAAAATAAACTGATGGAATGTCGCTTCGTCACTGCGTGGCAAATTAAATGCTGCGACAGGGCAAAGCTCTGCGGTTTGATGACTGTGTAAATCATGGGTGTATTGTGCAGTGACCCTTTTCCCCGTCCCTAAATCACCAACAAACAATAGAAGTGGGTTGGTTTTGGTATCTAGGGTGATCAATTCTCGGCGCAATGCCTGCATCGATGGAGATTGACCAATCAGTTTTGGGCCAACCTGATTTTGCATTGCCAACTCTTTGCGCAATAGGTTGTTCTCTTCAACCAGTGCTAGTTTATCTGCGGCTTTTTTAACGGCAGTGAGTAGGGCATCGACCACAAATGGCTTTTCCAGAAAATCGTAAGCGCCGGCTTTCATTGCGGATACCGCGGTTTGCACATCACCATGCCCGGTAAGCACGATGACCTGAAAATGAGGGTTTTGGCTCAGTAATTTTTGCGTTAATTGAATGCCATCCATTACCGGCATGTGAATATCGGTGATGACAATTCCGGCTTGCGTGGTATCTATTTTCTTTAATGCCTCAATAGCATTGGGAAAGCAGACGATATCGATGCCTTCAATGAGCATGGCTTGTTCTACGGAGTCTCGAATGGCGGGTTCATCGTCGACAAAATAGAGTTTAGGCATAGAGTGCAAAAGTCGAGTCCTTAGCTGTAGGTGAAATTAGCAGTATGTGGAATTCGTTTTCTAATCAGCGATAACAACGGCGTGTTAGCCTTTATCGTTATATAACGGGATGCTTAGCGAGAATACCATGCCTGAAGGCTCTAACCGGTTCGCGCTGATCGTGCCGTGATACGCTTCAATAATCCGTTTCGATATTGAAAGCCCTAGCCCTAAGCCTTCCGGTTTGGTGGTAAAAAACGGGTCGAACAGCTGTTCTAGTTTGTCATCCTGCATGCCAATTCCGTTATCCCAAATGATCAGCTGACAAGCGTCATGATGCAGTTGCCATTCGATGCCTATCTGTGGGCTAGCCTGTTGGTCAACGCTTTCCAGGTTTTGTTGCTCCTGCAAGATTTTCTGTTCAAGAACTTGTTGTTGCAGCGCTTGAGTCGCGTTGTGAATCAGATTCACCAGTACTTGCTCGAGTTCGGTTGGATGAATCGCAATATTGATGTCACCTGGCACCGTGCTTAGCCTTAGCGTAATGCCTTGCTTGATCATCAGCGCACTGAGAATACTGGTCGCGTTGTTGACCGCTTGGTGCAGGTTCGCCACATGATGCTCTTGTTTAGTGACCTTGCGAGTAAAGACTTTGAGTCGCGCGATGATGTCGGTGATGGTGTTGTTGAGGACAATCATTTTCTCAAGATTGCTCTTCACTAAATCGGTTCGTTCCATTTCAAGCAGCTTTAAGCTGTTTTCACTGTAGGTTCGCAATGCTGCAAGTGGTTGGTTGATTTCGTGGTTAATGCTGGCTGACAGCTCGCCGAGTACCGCTAATTTCGCGGTTTGTGTCAGCTCTTGTTCTGTCTGCTTCAATTTGGACTGCGACTCTTGGTATTGAAAAAGGGTTTGTTGCAGCTGTTGATTGGATTGCTTCAAGTAGTGGGTACGTTTATCAACGGTTTGCTCTAGGTTTTGGTTGAGCTGGGTCAACGCCACTTTCGCGAGATAAGTCTGGCGCCACGACCAAGCGATGAGCACCACCAAGCTGTAAATCACCACGAAGATGACATCGATCTGCAAGATTTTAATCAGCTCAGCTCTGGTCTCTTTTAGTGCGACAACTTGGTACTGGTTGTTGCTGACCGTTGCAGGGTAAAGATTAAAAGCACCAAGCTTGAATAATTGGTTGGCGGTGAGCTCTTTTCGGATTTCATTGGATTGAAGGTTGCTAGATTGATTGGCGTTGCTCGCTTCTGACTGAGAGCTTGAAGAGCGAAAGGCTTCGATGATCGAAATTTCGCTTTGACCGTATTGGCGTTGAAGTGCGATATCCGTTTGTTGTTGCTGCGTTAATGGCAACAATGAATGATAAAGCCATGGAGCTTGGCTTGATAGAAAGACCACTTGGTTAGAGTCGAGTACTACGATCTCAAAGTCGTCGCTGGTCAGAATGTTTTCGAGGTTCTCTAAACTCACTTTTACCGTGATAACGCCTACAATTTCCTTGTCGATATACAGAGGTGAAGATAGAAAATAACCTCGTACGTTCGAGCGAGCGCCTAGCGCAACATATTGTGTGTTGTTACCTTGAATGGCAGAAGCAAAGTAGGGACGAAACGAGAAGTTCTCACCGACAAAGGTACGAGGCTTTTGGTAATTACTGGAAGCGACCACAGTACCGCTCGGGTCGTGAATATAGATGGTGTCGGCTTGGCTTTGATTCGACCATTCAAACAGCAATTGATTGAGCTGCGCAGCGGAAATCTTGTCTGCGCGTTGTGATGAGTCAAAATAAGAGAGCAAGCGCGGGTCATGGCTGAGCAAATCTGGGATTTGTTTGAATTTATCCAGTTCAGAATCGATTTGTAGATTGGCTTTATTCGCCGCTTCATCGAGTTGCTGAGTGACGATTTTTTCTTGGAATTGCACTGCCATAAAGTGGGTTGCAGTCAGCCCTGCTGCTCCCAATAACAATGAGAATAAAACAAAGGGCGTCATTAGGTTAGGCAGTATTTTGGTCACTCGGATCTCTGCTTGTCATCGGTTTGTATAAAGATTATCAATATGATGGAGAGAGTACCGAGATCTTGTTAACACAGAGCACCTTCTGTGAGACAAAACCATGGCTTAGACTTGTGTTTCAAAGGATTACGGCGCAAAATTACAAAAAAATTAAAAGGAGCAACCAAATGGAACTGACAGATATTCGTCGCGAATACGCTAAGGGTGGATTGAGACGTAAAGACTTGGCCGCAGACCCGATTGAGCAATTCAATCTATGGCTAGAGCAAGCCATTGAAGCGAAGTTGACGGACCCTACTGCCATGACAGTTGCTACGGTTGATGAAAATGGTCAGCCATTCCAACGCATTGTTCTGCTGAAGAATGTTGATAAAGACGGGTTCGTTTTTTACACCAACTTAGGTAGCCGTAAAGCGCACCAGCTTGAGCATAACAGCAAAATCAGTTTGCACTTCCCTTGGCATCCACTTGAGCGACAAGTTCATATTACGGGCACGGCTGAAAAGCTGACCGCTATGGAAAATATGAAATACTTCTCGTCACGTCCAAAAGAGAGCCAATTGGCCGCGATTGCAAGTAAGCAGAGTAGCCGCATCTCAGCTCGTGGGATTTTAGAAGGTAAGTATCTAGAGCTTAAACAGAAGTTTGCCAAAGGCGAGATTCCCGTGCCTTCTTTCTGGGGTGGTTTCCGAGTTCGTGTGGATAGCATTGAGTTTTGGCAGGGTGGTGAACACCGCTTGCACGATCGTTTTTTGTTTTCTCGCCAAGACAACAGTTGGGATATTGATCGCCTAGCACCTTAGGCTGCTTGATCGCTTAGCTGCTTAACAAATCCAAAAATGCCGTTGATTAGACTTATCAAATCAACGGCATTTTTTGTCTGCATTTTCAGTTGAACAGTCAATCAGTCACTGTGCAGAACAACGGAGATCTGTTTTTTGAGCAGAGTTTCTGGGATCACTGAGCCTAATCCTGAATCCAACGCATACTCAATCAATTGGCTTTTACTGCGTGCATCAAACTTCTGTTTCAATCTGGCGACATGACCTTCGACTGTTTTGATTGAAATGTTTAACGTCGACGCGATGTACTGTGGTTTCTTGCCGAAAAGCAGTAAGAACAGCACCTCTGATTCTCTCGAAGTCAGCCGCTTTTGCAGCTTAGACACGCGCGGCTCTGACCCCGCAAGCGATGCCTGATCGCCTTTTGTCCCTGTGGCCTGACAAACCCAATGACCAACCTCTAAGATCGCGGTATCGGTAAGCTCTTGGCCATAGAAGATGGTGCCTTGGACTTTGTCGTCATCATCAAGCCAAGGGGTTTTGGTAAAGATATGGGCGTGCCAGCGTCCGTCTGGATAAGGGTGAATATCGAGGATCTTAAGGGTACTGCGTGTATCCATCACATGTTTGTCTTGAGCCCTGAAATCTTGTGCGCACTCCGTGGTTTGACTGGGCATGTCGAAGTCGGTCAAGCCAGTGCAAGTCTCATTGGGTTTTAAGCCAATCAATTGGTTGTAAGCAAGGTTGGCGTACACGAAGACCGAGTCAGTATCTTTGCAGCCCCAGCAGCCTGGAAGTTGTTCGAATAAAGAACGATGTATGGAGTTGAGTGGATCTGGCAAGGTTTTATCTCGTAAGCTGAGGTATGGCAATGATATCAGTTTCTTATAGCGCTGCAATGGCAATTAGAGTACGAAAAATAAGGGGTGACTGACAGTTAAACGGACTGCTGTTTAACTGTGTCAGTCACGGAGAATCGATGGGCATAAAGGGTGATAATCAGGCAAAAAAAAGCCAGCCTGAAGAGGGGCTGGCTAAAGACAAGATATGCCTTGTCGACATGTAGAAGATTTTCAGTCTAATTTACGAGGGTCAGGTAAATTAAACTGAGGCATCAATTTGATACCCAGAGTGACTTACTACTCTATCGACGAATCTACTCCTAGGAGTGCTTATGCATAAGGGGGGAATTCCCCTATAAATGCTGCTCAATGTGATAATTGAGAACCTAGAGTAAATATTTGGGATTCTGAGCCTGTGATTGAGAGCCTACAGCTCTCGTACTACTCGGAATCCTAGATAGTTCGCTGCCGTTGAAGGCGGTACGTACAGTTCGTTAAACACCTTTGCCTCTTCAGGAGAGAAGCTCCACGCGCCACCTTTCGCTAGGCCTTTCTGAACGGTTGTCCATTCCCATACATTACCCACCATGTCGTAGAAGCCTGTTGGCGTTGGTAGGAATGACTTAACTGGAGATGTGCTAACGTTTGACCAAGGTGTACCCGCCCAGCCTGTGTTAGCTTTGCCTGAACGGAATTCATTGCCCCACCAAAAGTTGGTGTCTTGGCCAGCTCTTGCTGCAGCTTCCCACTCTTGTGGTGTTGGCAAGCGGTAAGTGAAGCCAGTGTTTTTAGATAACCAACGTGTATACGCTTTGGCATCGTTTTGGCTAACACAAACTACTGGTGAGTTATCAGCTTGCTTAAAGCCTGGGTTCTGCCAGTCTTTGTCTGAAACGGTTGTGATCTCTGCATTGACGAACGTATCGCAGGTGTTCATCAGCTCAGCGTCTGTCTGATAGCCTGTACTTTTTACGAATGCTTTGAAGTCTTGAACACGGGTTGGTGTTGCTGCTAATGCAAACGGATGTTTGATCGTCACTTGTTGTGCGTTATTTTCACCCAGTAGGTAGCGACCCGAGCCGACAACAATCATTTCAGGGCTCTGAATGTCGTTACCCATTGGATCGGCAAACTTGGTGCCGACATTTAATGAATTCTGTTTCGCTTGCAATACGGCTCGTAGGTTGTGATCGCGGGCTATCTTCAATTCTTGGTGGAAAGAAAGGTAGCCTTCTTTTTCGATCGTGACCATGTGTTGGCCTGTCGGTAACATCACTTCAACCGGTGTGCTGCCATAGTTCACGCCGTTGATAGAAACATTGTCGTTGTATTGATTTGAACGCACCACCAAGTTAACCCAAGCGACTTCTTTTTGCTGGTCGTTGGCTTGTTGCTCGCTTTGCGCGAAACAGTTTGATGACTGAATACCAAGTAGGCGACAAGGAGTGTTCTTATCTGGGCGAGTTTCTAGGTTCGCCGCAATCACCGCTCGGTAACGGTTATCTTCAGAGAAGCCAGAGGATTTCACTTTGTGTTGCAGAACGTGAATGTTCAGCGAAGCAGACGCAAGGTGCTCTTTCACTGTTTTCGATTCAGTCGCGTTGTCCACTAGGCTATGCTGGAACTGTTTTACCGCTTTTTGAAGTGCCAATGTCACCGTTTGGTCTGAACATTGCGCCAGTGTCATATCGCTGCTGCAACGGTTGGTAAAGCTAACGGTTTGCTCTTCCGTCTGAGTGATCTCGTTTCTTAGTCGCTCAGCTCTTGCTCTTAGCTTGTCTTGGTTCAGGTTTGCGATTGAAGCTTCTGCCGCGGCTTTCTCAGCTTGAATAGCCTCAAGCTCCATCACCAAGCCTTGCTGCTTTTGCTCTGAGTCTGAAATCGCAAGTTTGCCTTCTTTTACGGTTTTCCAAGCGTCTTGGAAGCGGTTTTGAGCCTGCGAGATATCGAAATCGGGCTCATCAATCATGCGCGTGTAATCTTGCTCTAGGCTGGCTTTTGCCTTTGCGAGTGTTTGCTCTGCTTGAGCCGATAACTCAGCTAGACGTGCCGTTTGCTGCGCCTGATTGTCGACTTCGTTTTGTTTGTCGGCCAATTTTTTCTCAACAGCCGTTAAGTCGGTATGCTTTTCGAAAAGTGAGCTTTCAATGTCGGTGACAGATGACGCGATCGCTGGTGGTGTTGCCTCAGCAAAAACAGCTGGCGTCATTAAGCAGGGAGCAAGTGCAAATAATAGAGTAGGAAGACCTTGGCGCATGATGGGCTACTTCAATCGTAATTAGGTTAATCGAATATTCTAAACGAGAACGCCATTTCGTCTGCAGCTATTGTTTATAACGATAAAACAAGGTTATAACGACCATACAAGTTTGTAACGATCATACAGTTTATAACTATCAACAAAATGGCGAGTGTTCATTCAGCTTTGTGAAATAGGCACGGCTATCTGATATAGAGCTAAGCGTTTTGAATTGGCTCAGCTCTATGTAGAAAGGGTGTTTAGCTTTCTTTGCTAGGAAGAAGCTTAACCCAAATCGTGTCGCTGCCGTTGATGGTAACTGTGCGGTTATAAGACTCGTAACCTTGTTTTGAAATGGTTACTTGGTGACGACCACTTGGTAGCGCAACCTCAAGAGGGGTGCTGCCATACTTAATGCCGTTGATGGTTACTGAGTCGTTGTACTGATCAGAACGTACCGTCACGTTAGCCCACTGTTTGTCACTCTTCTTAACGACTGCTGCGTCACTGCCTGTTAAACAGTAGCGAGTCGAAACATTCAATAGGTTACACGCTGCAACTGCTTCAGGTTTTGCTTGAAGTTGAGCTTGCATCTGCATGAAGTAAGAGTTGTTACCAGAGAAGCCGCTCTTGATCGCTTGGCTGTCTTGAACATGGATATTCAGCTGAACACCTTGTAAGTTTTGCTTCGCAAGTGTGCTTTCTGTGAGCTGCTCAAGTAATTGACTCTTGAACGTTTGCACAGCTTTTTGATTGGTCAGGTGTTTACCCTGTGCAGTACACTCACCCAGTGTCATTGTTGATGAACATGTGGTGGTGTAGCTGGTTTCAAGAACCGCACTTTCACGCAGTTCTGTTGCGATACGTTTTACGCGAGCTTCAACTTTTGACTCTCTCAAGTTTGCCAGCTCATTATTCAGTCGAGCTTGCTTTTGCTTGATTTGAGAAAGGTGAATTTCGCTCTCGTTGATCGCTTGTTCGTTATCTAGTTGAGATGATTGGTTCTCTTTAACCGCAGCCCAAGCGTCTTGGTAACTTTTCTGGAAAGAGACTAAATCCGTTTCTGGATCTTCAAGCAAGCGACTGTACTGTTTGTCGAGTACAGACTTGGCTCTGTTACGTTTTGCCTTAAGTTCTTCACCTTCGCGCAACAACTTGCTGTTCTTGTTTTGAAGTTGTTTTAGGTTTTCAGTCGCCGATACTTTGGTTGCTGAAATACGCTCAATATCTGAGTTTTTCTCTGTTAGCTTTGCATCGATAGCTGAAACGGGATCGACTTGATTCAGTTCTTCAGCGGATACCGATGCAGATACCCAAAGTGGGGATAGCGCAAGTAAAAGCGCTGAAATTCGAAAGTTAGTCATAGGTCCCTGCAACTTGTAGATTGAAAATTGGCTCGTTAATAAAGTGTCTACTTCCTAGTTGTGAGTCACTAGTTATTAGCAATTAACACAGTACCCGTCTTTATACCGTTTTATTGCTATCCAATCTACTCAAAAGCCAAGTTTCGGTACTTCGGATACACTTTTTACAGGTTTAGAGCCAATTATTTGAGCTATATAAGAAAATTTATTCATTATGTTGGCGTGAAGAAGCATTTATTGACCACGCGGTTTTTCGTGCTTGTGTGATTGCTGGTGAAGTCCCTAAACTCGCCGGAACGATTGGTTTTACAATGCCCGTAGTTTGTACACTCTTGATCATCTTTCCGGAGACATGATCAAGACGATCGCGGTAATGATCTTCTGTTTAAGGCGAGGAAATGACTCTCATGATCATTTACAAATTCATCTTATGCAGATTTCAGAGTATTATTCTTACTATGTCGATCTGAGTATTTTGCTGTCATGCCAAAACCTTTACCCTTTCCAAACCTAGACTTGTCCCCGCTAGGCCTTACTGGCCCTCGCCCTGCGGAGATCATTACTTTGCCTTCGCATATGGATTGTCACGATCACCACTATTCGCAGGTCGTGATTGGTTTAAATGGTCAGGCGGAATTTGAAGTTTGCGGTAAAGGTAACCTTATCGGGCCGGGTCAAGGTTGTGTGGTAACAGCGAGCTCTGATCATGCTTTCGGTGGGGTGGTCGGTCAGTCGGATATCCTAGTGCTCAACATGCCAGTGCCAACCGATGATGACCCTCTGATGTTAGAGAAGATTAACCAGTTAGAATCATCGAACGTCTACTTTCAATTAGACGCGCAAATTCAAAAGCTTATCCATATGTTGGTGCAAGAAATGCAGGCGAGCCCGGATGATCTATTGTTAAGCCGTGCCTGTAATGACACGGTGATCGCTCTGATGCAAAGGCACATCTCGGCATTTGAAACCTCAATTAAAGACTCGCGTTTTGATCTTGAAGCACTGGATCGCTACATCGAACAACACCTCGCGAATAAGATCTCTGTCGCTCAGCTTGCGGGCAGCGTATTCTTGGGCGAAAGCCAGTTCCATATGCTGTTCAAAGAGCAAATGGGCATTACCCCTCACCAATATGTTCTTGGTAAGCGTATCGACCGTTCTCGCCGTTTAATTGAACAAGGTAATCTTAGCCTTGGCCAGGTCGCTGAGCTGGCGGGTTTCTCCGGTCAATCCTCTTTTACTCACACCTTTTCACGCCTTCAAGGCATGTCTCCATCCCAATACAAAAAGAAAATTTCTGTTAAATAGTGAAACAAAACGGCATATTATTTTAAAGTTTCATATGTGACGTTGTGTTTGTTTTGTTAATAAAGCGAGTTTTTAGCAAAAAACTCGGAGTTTTTGACAAGTAATCCTTATATACTCTAAATACACTGCAGCCATTGTAGAGATCCCGGGCTAATTCCGGGTGTGAGATTAAGGAAAACGCATGTTTACAGCTACTGATGTGTTAAAGCCAGAATTCAATGAGCAGTCGCTTACTGATCTATGGTCGCTTATCTCACCATTATATATGGTGGATGAAACCCAATGGCTAGAGCAACTTCTGCCGCTAGCTACCCCTTCTGAGTCAGAAAAGCAGCAAATTTCAGAGAAAACGACCTCATTGATCGAAGCTATCCGTGCGGATAAGACTTCTATCCAGATGATCGATGCACTGTTGCTTGAATACAGCTTAGATACTCAAGAGGGCATCTTGCTGATGTGTCTGGCGGAAGCCTTGATGCGTATTCCTGATTCAGCAACGGCTGATGCATTGATTCGCGACAAACTCAGCGTTGCGGATTGGAAATCTCACCTAAAGAATTCTGATTCAGTGTTTGTGAATGCATCCACTTGGGGATTAATGCTAACGGGTAAGGTAGTTGGGCTTTCATCTAAAGAGCAGAGTGCAGGTCAAGCGGTTAACCGCTTAGTGAACAAGCTTTCTGAGCCGGTAATTCGTAAAGCGATGCACCAAGCAATGAAGGTCATGGGTCACCAATTCGTTCTTGGCCGCAGCATTGCTGAAGCGCAAAAGAACGGTAAGTCTATGCGTGATAAAGGTTTTACCTACTCATACGACATGCTAGGTGAAGCGGCACTGACCACTGCTGATGCAAACAAATACTTCAAAGATTACTTAATGGCGATCGAAGCCGTAGGTCGAGATACGTATGTCTCTTCAAAATCGAGCCCAGCACCATCGGTATCTATCAAGCTTTCTGCGCTTCACCCACGTTATGAAGTGGCGAACGAAGACCGCGTATTGACGGAACTTTGCGATACGTTAGAACAGCTATTGCGCCGCGCAGTAGAGCTTGATGTTGCAATTACGATTGATGCTGAAGAAGCGGATCGCCTAGAGCTTTCTCTTAAATTATTCGAAAAACTGTACCGCACTGACCTAGTAAAAGGTTGGGGGAAATTTGGTCTGGTTATTCAAGCTTACTCAAAACGTGCACTTCCTGTTCTGGTTTGGCTAAACCGCCTAGCGAAAGAGCAGGGTGATTTAATCCCGCTTCGCTTGGTGAAAGGCGCGTACTGGGACAGCGAAATCAAATGGTCGCAACAAGCGGGCTTTACTGATTACCCAGTTTACACACGTAAAGAAGCGACAGACCTAGCTTACCTTGCGTGTGCACGTTACCTGTTGAGCCCAAGTGTTCGTGGCAATATCTTCCCGCAGTTTGCGAGCCACAATGCTCACACCGTTTCTGCTATTGCAGTAATGACCGAACATAAAGACTTTGAATTCCAACGCTTACACGGCATGGGTGATTCTCTTTACAACCATGCGATGGAAGCTTACCAACAGTCGGTACGTATCTACGCACCAGTTGGCAGCCATAAAGACTTACTGCCATACCTAGTACGTCGCTTGCTAGAAAACGGCGCAAACAGCTCGTTTGTACACCGTCTAGTTGATGCACGTTGTCCAGTGGCAGAGCTGACTCAACACCCTGTCGATATGCTTCTGGCATTCGATACATTGAACAACACTAAGATTCCTCTGCCTCCAGCGGTATTCCCTGAGCGTAAGAACTCATACGGTGTGAACATTGATATCGAAAGCGAAGCGCATCAGTTTGAAGAGCAAGTAAAAGGCTTCTTAAACAATCAATGGACTGCTGGCCCTGTGATCAACGGTGAATCTCTTGCCGAAAGCATGATCAAGGCTGATCAGAACGTTGAACAAGTGACTGCACCTTATGATCGTCGTATTCATGTGGGTCAGGTGGCTTTTGCTAACCTTGATCATGTTTCCGTAGCGATCACTGGCGCAGATGCTGCATTCGCTGATTGGAACGCAACTTCGGTTGAAACCAAAGCGGCGGCGCTTGATAAGTTAGCTGACTTGATGGAAGACAACCTAGCTGAGCTGGTGGCCATTTGTCATCAAGAAGCGGGTAAGACGATTCACGATAGTGTTGATGAAGTACGTGAAGCAGTCGACTTCTGTCGTTACTACGCTAAACAAGCGGACAACCTACAAGGTTTCGAACTAAAAGGTTTTGATGGCCAAACACGAATCGCTTCTCGACAAGGTCGTGGCGTGTTCGTTTGTATCAGCCCTTGGAACTTCCCATTAGCCATCTTCCTTGGCCAAATTACAGCAGCTTTGGTTGCAGGTAACACGGTTGTGGCTAAGCCTGCCGAGCAAACAAGCTTAATTGCAGCTCGCGCAGTCGAACTGATGAATGAAGCGGGTTTCCCTGCTGGCACGATTCAGTTACTACCGGGTCGTGGCGCTGAGATCGGCAGTGCGCTAACCAGTCATGATGCGATTGCGGGCGTTGCCTTTACGGGTTCAACACCAACAGCACAACGTATCAACGTGTCATTGGCGAGTCGTAACGCTAAGCCTGTTCCGTTTATCGCGGAAACCGGTGGTCAGAATGCGATGATCGTCGACAGTACTGCACTGCCTGAACAGGTAGTCCGTGATGTTATTCGTTCGGCATTCGCTTCTGCAGGTCAACGTTGTTCTGCACTGCGTGTGCTTTACATCCAAGAAGACATCGCAGACCGTGTGATTGCATTGATTCACGGTGCAATGGACGAGCTGAGTGTTGGCATTCCACATCTTCATAAAACCGATGTCGGCCCTGTTATCGACCAAAACGCGAAACAGAAGCTAATGGCACACTTAGAAAACATGACCAATACCCAGAAGAAGGTGGCTCAACTTTCTCTAGGTACGGATTGTGAACATGGTGACTTTGTTCCACCAAGTGCGTTTGAAATCGATGACATCAGTTGCTTGAAAGAAGAACAGTTTGGCCCTGTGCTGCACATCGTTCGCTTCAAAGCGAGTGAGTTGACACAAGTAGTAGACCAAATTAACCAAACCGGTTTTGGCCTAACTATGGGTATCCACAGCCGTAACGAAACAACTTACCGTTGGATCGAGAAACACATTCGTGTGGGTAACTGCTACATCAACCGTGACCAAGTGGGCGCTGTTGTTGGTGTTCAACCATTCGGCGGTCAAGGTTTGTCGGGTACTGGCCCTAAAGCGGGTGGTCCTCACTACCTATACCGCTTTACTGATGTTCATTTTTCTCAATCACAAGACAAGGCATAAGGAGCAGTATCATGGTTCATCAAGTGACAGGTTTTTCTGATGCTTTGTTAGCGTGGGAACAATGGAATCTTACCGACTTTGATCATAAGAGTGCTCAGGTACTTTCATTTAAATCAGAGATCGAAAGCCAATCTGCGCCTTTGGCTGCAGTGGCGACTTATCACCTAGAGCAAGCGTCTGCGCTGCTTTCTGAGCATCATCTAATGGCGGGTCCTACGGGCGAAACCAACGAGTTGTATGCCGCTGGCCGCGGTGTGGCTTTGGTGATTGTTGATGATTGCGAAGAGAAGCTGCCGGCACTGCAAACCGCAACAGCAATGATTACTGCAGCATTATTGGCAGGAAACAGCGTTCAATTCTGCAGTGATGACGTGCAGTTCAACACCTTAATTGCTGATGCTGCAAAACAAGCGAATCTACCAACTAACTTAGTACAGGTTTCATCGTACGACGCTGCTCAACAGCTGCTGTCTTGCGATGTACGAAGTGCAGGTTATGTGGGTAATTCACAAACGGCACAAGCTATCAATTTACAGCTTGCTAAGCGTGACGGTGCAATCGTCGGTTTAGTGGCTGAAACGGATCTGGCGACAATGAATGTTGCTAATGATCCACACCTATCGCTGCGCTTCATTACCGAGCGTACGCGAACTATAAATATAACAGCCGTGGGCGGTAACGCGACCTTGCTCGAACTTGGAAGCGAAGCTCACTAACCTTCAGTAAAATTGGCTCTAAGCACTTTTGGTTTCTCCATTGTTGGTTTTTTCCATTTTTGGATTTAACCCATCGTGCTTTAGAGCCTGAATACCTAACTCAATGCATTTGCTTGCCTTACGGTGAGTGCCTTGCATTGAATTAGGCATGGAAGGCTTTCTACAAAATGAGGACTATCAAATGATAGAAAACAGTTTTGCAATAACGACGACGTTCATTGCGTATCTAATTATGATGCTAGCGATCGGTGTTATTGCTTACAAACGTACATCTAACTCAACTGACTACTTCCTAGGTGGTCGTTCGTTAGGCCCATGGCCTGCTGCACTTTCTGCTGGTGCATCAGACATGAGTGGTTGGTTGCTACTTGGCCTGCCTGGTTACGCTTACGCTGCTGGCTTTGAGGCATTCTGGCTTGCTGGTGGCCTACTGGTTGGTACTTGGGCAAACTGGTTAATCAGTGCTAAACGCCTACGTACTTACAGTATTACAACTGAATCACTGACGCTGCCTGAGTTCCTATCTCGTCGCTTCAACGATAACTCTAAGCTGATCCAAACAATTTCTGCTTTCTTTATCCTTTTATTCTTCCTTTTCTACACAAGCTCAGGCTTGGTAGCAGGTGGTAAATTGTTTGAAACGGTATTCGGCCTAGATTATACAACGGCGGTAATTATCGGTACCGTATGTGTGGTTTCGTACACCCTGTTTGGTGGTTTCCTAGCGGTATCTTGGACTGACTTGGTTCAAGGCCTACTAATGTCTGCTGCGCTATTGATTGTACCAATCGCAGCAATGAACGGCGGCCTTGGCCAGTTATCTACTGACCTTCATAACATCAACCCAGAGCTACTCACGCTATGGAATGATGCGAAAGGTGAGCCTCTTTCTGCTATCGCGATCATCTCGCTAGCAGCATGGGGTCTAGGTTACTTCGGTCAGCCACACATCCTTGCTCGTTTTAAAGCAACGCGTAGCAATAAAGACCTAACAACCGCGCGTCGTATCGCCGTGGTATGGACTGCACTGTCTATGATTGGTGCAATGCTGGTTGGTCTGGTTGGTCTTATCTACGTGACGAACTCTGGCGCGCCTAAGCTAGACGATGGCGAGAAGATCTTCATGCTTCTTGTGAACGCGATGTTCCACCCAGTAATTGCAGGTATTCTACTGGCGGCAATCCTAGCGGCAATCATGAGTACTGCGGATTCACAACTTCTTGTTTCTTCATCTGCAATGGCAGAAGATTTGTATAAGCAAGTTTTGAAGAAAGACGCTACGTCAGAAGAGATTGTTCGTGTAGGCCGTTTCGCGGTTATCCTAATCTCTCTGATTGCACTTGTACTAGCGATGACGCCAGACAGTTCAGTACTTGGCCTTGTGTCTTACGCATGGGCTGGTTTTGGTGCTGCATTCGGCCCAGCTATCGTATTGAGCCTGTACTGGTCTCGTATGAACCGTAACGGCGCTCTAGCGGGTATCGTGGTTGGTGGTGTGACGATTGTACTTTGGAAACAGTTCACGGGCGGTTGGTTCGATGTGTACGAAATCGTACCGGGAATCATCCTATCGACTCTTTCTATCGTTATCGTGAGTCTAATTACGGGCGAGCCTGAAGACGAAGTTAAGAAGCAACACGCTGAGTTCGAGAAGAACCTCGTTGAACTAGACTAATTTACATTGTAAAACAGATGTGAATTAGCAAAGAACATGAGCTAAAAATAATAGAGTCACTTCGGTGGCTCTATTTTTTTGCCTATATCTAAATGCTTTGACGTTTTGACCTTTTGTTGCGCCTGGCAAGTTGAGTGTATTGAGCATGTTTACCTTGTTGGTGACGCTGGCTAAGTCATACTTCTAGGCTCAGAGCATTTCCGTTCCCATTGCGATACATTACTCTTGCTAAGAGCCGTTGAGTAAATGAATAGGAAGTTAATAGTGCCTCAAGTAATCCCGAATATTGGCTTTAACCATGAGAAAACGGCGCAAGCTGAGCTGGAGTTGGTGCCCTTGTCTCGGCTCTATTCCGAGAGCAATATTAACCACGATCCTCAATTGCCACATCGTGTCAGCTTCTTCCTGATTCTGTTTATCGAGCAAGGCTCAGGTACGCACATGGTCGATTTTGAGGACTACTCTTTTAACCAAGGGAGCGTGTTGTTCATTCAAAGAGAGCAGGTGCACGCCTTTGATTTTAGTAACAAGCCACAAGGCACTGCGGTTTTGTTTACTCAAGCGTTCTTAGACAGCGTTCACGCTAATATGAAGTTGCCGAACTACACACCTACTCATTTGAACAAGGCGCACTCGGCACTGTTGTCACTAGACGAGTCCCACCAAGAGCGGACGCAAAGTATTATTCAGCAAATTATGACGGAACTGGATCAGCCAGAATCCGATCCCTTGATTGTGATGTATCTGTTCTCAGCACTAGCCCTGATTCTTCATCGCCTGCGACCAGAAGTGAAGCAAGACGCTTTGAGCTTGCAGCAGAACATTAAGTTTGCCCGCTACTTTGAGCTTCTTCAAAACAACTACCTGCGCGTGCGTGATGCAAACTGGTACGCCAATCAAATTAACACCACCTACAAGACGTTGAACCAAGTGTGCAAAGTCGCAACGGGGTTAACTGCCAAGCAGATCATCGATTCTTTTACCGTTTTAGAAATGAAGCGTCAGCTGGTGGTAACCAATATTACGTCTCAGAAAATGGCATCGGATTTTGGGTTTGAAGACGCCAGTAATTTCGTTAAGTACTTTAAGAATCATACTCAAATGACGCCGGGTGAGTTTCAAAAGAAGTATTCCAAGCCTTCACTCTCTGAATAGTTAGCAGGTCGACACGAATCATCTAAGGTTCGATATCTACCATTTTTCTGCCTAAATCCACTCTGCCGTGAGCCTCTTTCGTTGACTAATATAGTTTCCAAGCCAACGAGAGGACTCAATAATGAAAACAATAGCCAACGTATTCCCAACAGCAACATTCAAAGCAGCTGAATCTAAAGCGACGAAACTCAAATCAACACTACTGACGGCAAGCGTACTCGCAGCCTCTATGATTACCGGCACGGTTGCAGCACAAGAGCTGTCTATTCAAGAAAAAGCGGTAGCGGTCATTTCGAGCATTGAAACGGGCGACGCAAAAGCGGTGAGCTACATTAACCCTGAAAAGTACATTCAACATAACCTAGCGGTAGGTGATGGCTTAGCGGGCTTTGGTGAAGTATTACAAATGCTTCCAGAAGGTTCAGCGAAAGCACAAGTGAAGCGCTCATTTCAAGACGGTGATTTCGTAGTAACACACACTGAATACAACTTCTTTGGCCCTAAAGCCGGCTTTGACGTGTTCCGTTTTGAAGAGGGACAGATAGTTGAGCATTGGGACAACCTGCAAGAAATTGCCAAGCCAAACGCAAGTGGACGAACTCAATTAGATGGTGCGACTAAAGTCGTAGACCTAGAGAAAACGGATCAAAATAAACAGCTTGTCGATGGCTTCGTTAAAGACATCCTGATCAGCGGTGATATGGCGAAGATTAATAACTATATCGATAATGAAGACAGTGCTTACTTACAGCACAACCCAGGTGTAGCCGATGGCCTAAGCGGTTTGGGCGAAGCTTTGGGGGCGTTAGCGGAAGCGGGCATGCCAATGGTTTATACCGCTAACCACAAGATTTTGGGCCAAGGTAACTTTGTGTTGTCGATCAGTGAAGGCCAGTTCATGAATAACCACGTCGCTTTTTATGATCTGTTCCGTGTTGATAACGGCAAGATCGTTGAGCACTGGGATACCATCGAAACCATTCCAGCGCGTTCAGAGTGGAAAAATGAAAATGGTAAATTTGGCTTCTAAATTGGAGTCATATTGAATCTAAAATGATTTTACAAATCGGCACTTTCATAATGGGAGTGCCGTTTTTTTGTTGGTGTATTTGATGGAAGATCGCGTTGAGGAGACGGTTTGAAGGGGGTTTACAATGTAAATTGAAAGCGTAGGATCTGGCTCGATAAATGAAAGATCAATCATATTAATGGCGTTGGACGTCAAAAAATGAAACAGAAAAATGGCGATTTTTTGAACTTAGCGCTCACTTTTGTGATTAGCTCGGTGAATTGTTGAACTGAATTGGACATGATGTGTCAATTGTCAGTAACCACTAAAGACCTATAGGACAAAGGTATGCCTGATCTCTATTGCAAAGGATGTAAAAAAACAACACTACATAAGTCTATAATGAAACGTTGTGAGTCAGAGCCCGAGACAACTTCTGGCCGTATGATGCAATGGACATCAAAGCTATTTAGTGGAAATCTGTATTACGATATGGAAACTCAGCACTTCTGCCGCACGTGTAACTGCCGTTGCGAAACAGGAAGTACTGTGCCCCAAGTTGGTTTAGCTTAACTTACAGTAAGCGCTCACTAACTTAGATCAAAAAACCTCCGTTTTAGGAGGTTTTTGCGTTTCTATGCGGCTTTGAGTGCTAGCTCAGCATCAATGGCGTCGCCATCAATCTTCACATCCCAACCGTAGTTTGAGTACTCATTTGCTAGTGCCTGAGCAACATCTTTTGATACCGTTACGTGTGTCCATGAACCAATACCGTAAGGTTTATATGCGAGTTCTTGCGTTTTCATAATAGAGTCATCCTTTCTCTTTGATAATTCTATTATTCACTTTGGCCTATATGCTTTCTTTCGTTTCCGGCTCAACTTATTTGTTAATCGGGTCATTTCTATAATAATTTGTTAATAACCAGAGTTTGATTTATAAGGGTTGTTATCTATCCGTATGCATTTATATTTGGTGTGAATGTCATCTGTACATTTAGTTTTTAAATGTGTGAGCGAGGTTTTCTTCGATTGCTCTTGGTATGGAATATACTGAGCGGAATTTAGAATGTTTAAGGAATGTTATGTCTCAGCATCAGCTCGATCGTATCGATAAAGAGATACTAAGAATTCTGCATATGAAAGGGCGTTTACCTGTGGTTGAACTGGCAAAACAGGTCAACCTTACGACGTCACCTTGCTCTGATAGACTCAAGCGATTGGAGAAAGAGGGCTACATCACGGGCTATCATGCTGAGCTTTGTTCAGAAAAGCTGGGACTCGATGTTCAAGTCTTTATCCATATTCGTCTCGATCAGACTAGCTTTTCGATCTTCGACAAATTTGCCCAAGCGGTAGAGATGATGCCTGAGGTGGAAGAGTGCTACTCACTGTCGGGTGACTTTGACACCATGATCAAGGTTCGAGTGAAAGACATGAAGGCGTATCAAGCGTTTATGGCAACGAAGTTGGGTACTCTACCTGGTGTGATTCAGACACGCAGTGAAGTGGTGATTGAAGAGCACAAAAAGGGCTTTGGTGTGAACCCTGAGTTGTTGGCAACTCTAAAATAGTGGCCTGCTTTCGCCTTACCAAGGTGATTTGGATATAAAAAATGGAAGCTAATAAGCTTCCATTTTTTGTTGAGCGTCAGATAAAGAGCAATCCGATAAACGTGTTCGGCTTACAGCGTAATGGCCGCAGAGATTAAGCCAATCACACCACCGAAGACACCGCCCCAAACCACAAGCCAGCCAAGATGTTTCTTGATCATGGTCTGAACCATCTCTTTAACCAGCTTAGGTGTTAGTTCATTCAAGCGCTGATCGATGATCGCCTCAATGTTCTCTTTAATTTCATCCATCATCGCAGGCGATTCTAGCTCGTCTTTGATGGCATTTTTTACAGAGTCACTCTTGCTGATTTCAATCACTGATTCTTGCATCTTCTCAACAAACGGCGCTTTCATTGGCTCTAGCGCTTCTGTGCCACCAAACATTGCCAACATACCGCCAAACTGAGAGTTCTCGATAACATGCACCAGTGAGTCGAATGCAGGGTTAAAGTCGATCTTCTGAATCACAGGCTCTAGATTGAGCGACTTTCCTGTCATCTCGCTGCTTAGGAAGCGATCGATGTTATTTTCTGTAAAGAATTGCTCCATCATCAGTTGCTTGATGGCTGCCTTGAACTCTTCAAAGCGCGCTGGAATAACGCCAGAACCGTATAGGCCGGGTACTTTCTCGAACAACATGTGAATCGCAAGCCAGTTGGTGATGGCACCAGAAAAGGCGAATAGGCCTGCGTAAAGCAAGTATTGGTTTGCTGTCGCATAGCCGCCAGCAAGCAGTGCTAACGCAATAACGTTAGTTAAGACACTTTTGTTCATGGTTGATCTCTAGAAAGAATATTGCGCGCATTTTAAGAAAAAAACGCCAAGAAAAAAACAAAAGGATCGATGAAGTTTATTGGACAGGTAGCAAAGAGCAACAAATAGCAGGCATAAAAAAGGCTAGCCTCCCCCCGAAGTCTAGCCTTATTCCAGAACGCGCAAGCGAGGCGTCTTTGGTGTTAATGTCATTATATAATTACGACATAACATTCTGCCACGTGTAATTTACCGCTAATAAACAAATTGGTGTGAATCACGCCGCACTTTTAAAATAGCACAAAAATTAAGCGCTCGTGGCTTGCTCAAGATCATCGGCAATGAAGCCACCGGTCTGGTGATTCCATAGCTGCGCATAAATACCATTCTGGTTAATCAGCTCTTGGTGCGTGCCTTCTTCTACGATATTGCCGGCATCAAGCACGATCAGGCGATCCATCGCTGCAATGGTCGACAGGCGGTGTGCAATCGCAATAACCGTTTTGCCTTCCATTAGCTCAATCAAGCTCTCTTGAATCGCGGCTTCTACCTCAGAATCGAGTGCAGAAGTTGCTTCATCGAGAACAAGTAAGGGAGCATTTTTCAAAAGAACACGCGAGATAGCCACACGTTGACGCTGACCACCCGAAAGCTTAACGCCACGTTCACCCACTTGAGCATCGTAACCAACGTTGCCAAACGGGTCGGTTAGCGTTTCGATAAACTCATGCGCGTGCGCTTGTTTGGTTGCGGCGTATACTTCTTCGTCTGATGCCTCTGGTCGACCGTAAAGAATGTTGTCTTTGATCGAACGGTGCAGCAGTGAGGTATCTTGGGTCACCATGCCGATGTTGCTACGCAGAGAATCTTGAGTAACGCTCGAGATCTCTTGGTCATCAATCAGGATGCGACCACTTTCTACATCGTGGAAACGCAGCAGTAAGTTAACTAGGGTCGACTTACCTGCACCCGAACGGCCAACCAAGCCCACTTTTTCACCCGGTTTGATGTTGAGGTTTAGGTTGTTGATCACCCCCTTATTCTCACCGTAGTTAAAGCTCACGTTATCGAAGTTGATACCGCCTTGTGGAACGTCCAGAGGCTTCGCGTCTTTCTTGTCTTCGATAGCGATAGGTTTAGATAGGGTTTTAATGCCATCAATCACGGTACCTAGGTTTTCAAACAGACCACCGATTTCCCACATGATCCATTTCGACATGCCGTTAATACGCAGAGCCAAGCTGACCGCAATCGCAATCGCACCCACGGTGATCGCGTTGTCTAACCATAGGTAGATAGAGATACCCGCAATGCTGAATACCAATAGATAGTTAGCGAATTCAACGCAGATGTTGAAGCCAGTAACCAAGCGCATTTGGCGATGAACCGTATCTAAAAAGCCTTCCATGCCTTCTTCGGCGTATTCTGTTTCTCTTTTGCTGTGTGAGAATAGTTTTACCGTTGCGATGTTGGTGTAGCTATCAACAATACGACCCGTCATCAATGAACGAGCATCCGCTTGTTCGGAAGACACGTCTTTTAGCTTTGGCACGAAGTGCAGTTGAATGCCGATGTAAACGAATAGCCAAATCAGCATCGGAGCCATCAAGCGCCAATCTGATTCAGCAAGCATGAACAGCATCGCCGTGAAATAAACCGTTACGTAGACAAACACATCGACCATTTTGGTCACGGTTTCACGCACCGCGAGCGAGGTTTGCATCACTTTGGTCGCGACACGTCCGGCGAAGTCATCTTGATAAAAGGACAGGCTTTGCTTCAAAAGGTAGCGGTGCGCTAACCAACGAATCGACATTGGGTAGTTGCCCAGCAAAGTTTGGTGAAGCAATAGCGAGTAAACACTGATCAAGATTGGCATCACAACCAACAGCAGAATACCGAGCCCCATCAATGTTGATTCGTTGTCTGCTAAGAAAGTGTCTGGGTTGCTTGTTGATAGCCAGTCGACCAACTGCCCCATGTAACCGAACAGCGCGACTTCGATTATCGCGATGGTCATGCTCATCAACCCGAGTAAGATCAACGGTTTTTCGAAACCTCGAGTGTAATGGCGGCAGAATGCCAGTATGCCAGTAGGAGGTTGTATCGGCTCTCCCTTTGGAAAGGCTTCAGTAAAGCCTTCAAATTTCTTGTACATAGATTTCCCTTTATAAACTAGTGCATCTATAAGCGACTGCATCGTTGGTGCAGCTTTGTTTTTATGGTCTTGATTTGAAATTTAACTGTCTTAGTTTGAAATTATATAAGCGCCCATGGGTTCTTATCAGTATTAAGTCATTCGATGGATTCTGTTCTAGCGCTTATTTAGGCACTTGGCTTTAAAACACTAAAACTTTGTCTAAGCGATGCAGGAAAGGTCCAAAGAATGTCTTTCATGACGCTTATTTTAGATTGAATTAGACAGGAAAAGTTAAGCTTATTTCAAACGTAATTGATTGTTATGCAACGGTGATAATCCTAACGTTAAATGGATTAAATTGTAATCAAAACTCGTAATAGGCGAGAAAATGGAATCAGAATATTTATCCATAAAGTGACTTAACGAATATGCATACAGTTGGTTCTTTCTGATGTGCTGTTATCTTGCAGTAAAAATTACCGATTAATCTAAGATCTGCAGTAATTGTTTGGGATAAATATTCAAATCAATATTCTTTTCAGTGAATCTTGTCGTAACAAGTTGTTTACAATTCTGAAGTAAATAAAAGATAGGGACGGTTGAAATGTTAAACCTACACAAAAAATCACTTCATATTACTAATGTTCAAAACGCCAATTGCGTTGTTATGGTGCCGCCAAAAGAGTTTAAATTTAACGAAGAAACAGCACGTGATAACGAATTTCAGCACAGAGTGAATCTGACCGAAGCTGAGGTGAAGGTAGAAACGATGGCCGAATTTAAGGCCATGGTCGCTTCGTTGCGTAAAGAAGGTGTGCAAGTTGTAGAGTTTGATTACCCTGAATTGGGCGTTGAAACTCCGGATGCTGTTTTCCCTAACAACTGGTTCAGTACCTGCAGTGATGGAAGCTTATTTACTTTCCCTATGGCGTGTGAAAACCGTCAAAATGAAGTTAAGCCAAATGCTCTTATTGAAGCGTTAGAAGCGTCGGGTCGTATTGTTAACCACAGCGAGTCTCTAGAGTCTTATATTGCGCAAGGTTCTTATCTAGAGAGTACGGGCGTGATGGTTATCGACCATATCAACAAGACTATCTATGCCGCGCTTTCTCAACGTTGTGACCGCGAAGTATTGGAAGATTACGCAAAGCGCATAGGCTATTCTCGCGTGGTCTCGTTCCAAACGGCATTACCGTCTGGCCAACCGATTTACCATACCAATGTGATGATGGCGATTGGCGATAACTTCTGCGTGATCTGTGATGAAGTGATTCCTGAATTTGAACGCCGCTTTGTGGTGAAGTCGCTTGCTAAAGACAAGCAAGTTATCTCTATCTCAATTGATCAGATGAACCGATTCTGCGGTAATATTCTGCAACTGGAGACAGTGAATGGCGACAAGGTGATCGCGATGTCTCAATCGGCTTACGATGCGTTTTCTCCAGCCCAGTTAGCTCAGCTTTCGACACATGGCAAGCTGCTACCATTTAACGTGAAAACGATCGAAGATATTGGTGGTGGTTCGGTGCGATGCATGTTGGGTGAGGTGTTCCTACCAACGCGAGTGAATCGTCTGTAACAAGTACTCACGTTAGCAATGAATTTTTGAATACCACTCTTATCGCAGAGTGGTATTTTTGTTTTTATCTATCACAAATAAGAGAACAGAGCTCGATACAGGAGTCAACGTGCAAAAGCTAACGGAAAAAGCTATGAAGCGTTCTTAAAAGCTCTGTGTTCAATGAACTGAGCCGACAGTGCCACGACTTCCTTGGAGTAGACAAGCGCCGTGTGGTTGAGTTTGAGGGCGTAAGTATCCGTTGCTCCTCTTAGGTTGGCGTCTTCGAGTGTGACTGTGCCATCGCCCGGATTTCTTCCAAGCACAATACGTCCTACTCCGGCGTCGTAGGTACCTGTAATCACGCCAATCGGCACATCAATATCGTAGTCACCCAAGCCATCGCTTAAGATCATTTTGCTCGAACCAAATATAAATCCAAGCCCATGATTAGACAGTGTTTTGGCTATGGTTGCCCCATTGTGCGGCGTGCCTGCGGTAATAATGCAGGTGTCTGCAAAGTCGGGTTGGTAGAACTTAAAGTAGTGGCGAATCAGCAAGCCACCGAGTGAGTGACCGAAGAAATAGACCTCATCGTACTCATTAAAACGAGCATTCACGAAGCGATTGAGGCGTTTGGCTGCAGAAGGGAAACGCAGCGAGTTGTAGGCAAACTTGTGCGTTGTAAAGCCGCGTTTTTTGAAGTTTCTATCCAGATATTGCATGATCAACGCAGGCATATATAGACCATGAATTAAAACTATATGTTTGTTTTTATTATTCATTTTTGTCCTCCGTCTGATGATGTCTCCAGTATATTTAGTCGCAAATCTAAACTCAATAAAACTTGCTACTAATGGGACACAAAAGACAGAGGTGTACGTTATAAACGGAGCGTTCGTTATAGAGAAAGGGTGGGTTAGTCCGATCTCACTCCACCATAAACATCTATGGTTAATCCGCCTTGTTTAGCGTAAGTATTAGGTGTTAGACCGATGGTTTTCCTTAGGTAACGAATCAGGTGCGGTTGGTCGCTAAACCCAAATTGAAAGGCGACGTCCATCCAGTCGATGTCATCCAAATTTCGCTTATACAAGTATTCCAACATCTCTTCGAGTTTGTTCATCGATTGGCATTGTTTTAATGTCAGCCCTGTTACCTTGTTGAAGCTTCTTTCCAATGTTCTTTGCGAGCAAAACAGCTTGTCGCCAAGCTCTGCAATCGGTGTCGAACCAAGCACAACCAACACCTTACGTGTGAGTTCGCTGTGCCTATCCGTTTTAGCTGTCGATAACCAAGGAAGCAGCAAATCATCTAACTGCTGACAGCAGGCCTCAGCATCGGTTTGAGCGAGCTTGATCAGCGACATTGCTTCGGCATTAGGATTATCTAACAAACTCGCGAGATCGATAGGGTTAACACTGTCTAGGCTGGGGGGCGGACAGTCTGGAATATCTAACGTGTACAAGGCTCCGACATGGAATTTAATACCTAAGTGAACAAAGGGCTTTGAGTGATCCAATTCGATGGCTTTATGGTGTGGTAACAGCAAGTGGCAGCCAACGCCTTGATCGATTTGTTGCTCAATCGTGTAGTGATATGCCTGCTCGCTTGGCGATAGGATCAGGTGAGCCGATGGATCGGGATTGAGTATCGGAAATTGATGAGTTTGAGCGTCGGGTGTCTTTTCGATCAGCCAGTAGCAATCAATAAACTGAGCAACTTCAGGAGATTTTGGAGACTGTAACCAATTGATCATTAGACCTTCTATTTCAGATGATTGTCACCTCCAACTATATGTGGATATCGTTATCGGTGACAGTTTTTATCTGTATCTATTGTTAGAGCTTAGTCTTGATGCTTGGTAATCCGAATCAAGGCTAATCAGTTTCCTTTAATTAACTAAAATCAAACTGCAAGATACGATGTTTTGAAGATAACCCAGCGCGTGTGATGGCCTTTTGTGCGCCAATGTTGCTGCTTTCTGTCGAGCAAATAACGTCCAAACCTTGCTGGTTAGCGTGCTGCTTTAGAAAGTAAAGAACACGCGTTGCTAAGCCTTTACCGCGTTCTTGCTCAGCGACAATCATGCCTAGGTCGGCAAACTGCGTTTGGTGTTCATCAAATTTCCGACATTCTCCTGTTGCGAGAACATTGTTATTTTCCCAGTAGCCCCATAGCTCTTGTTGAGCAATTAAGTTGCTGTAGTAACCGGTCAGCCACTCTTTTGGTGCGCCAATTGCTGATGAAGCAAATTCGACTAGTTGATCGAGTTGCTCTTCCGTCGCGAGAGTCATCTCGATGTTTTCAATGCTGTTTTCGACGGCTGTTGGGCGCTGGCGAAACATTAGTGCGTTGACTTTGAAGGACTCAGTATTGTCCAAGCATAGTGACAGATATTGTGGTTCAGCCGTGCTCACGAATGCGCCTTTCACCTCACCAACCACAGAGCTGTTGTTTTCTACGATTAAGGTGAACAAGTCTGCAATATTGGTGTTGGCGGTTGGTGCTAGATAGAATTGAAGTAAGTAGCCTTCACCATTCAATACGCTATAACCGACAAGTTTGCCACCTTCGTAAAAGCCGTAATGGTCAGACATAGGTACAAAGCCGAAGTGCCACATGCCATCAAGAGGTGCTGTTGACTCAGCAAAGTAAGCCGTTTTAAGTTCACTCAAGACGCTAAGTACTGAGATTTTTTTGATGTCTAACATCGCGTTAATTCCTGTTGTTTCAATAGCTGCAAGTGTAGGCGACTGCTTTAAGAAGGTATTGAATAAAAACGACAGTTTTATGTGTTTCACTAGTGGAGTAGCGGCCTAATCGTTTGGATCGGACCATGATTTAGGAATGTTGAAGTGGGGCAAGTTGGTGGGTTTGTTTCTTTCGCCTTTGCGCCATGCTTTTAGCTGATTCACATAAGTTAGGATGTGCGCTATCGCGACAAAGAGTTGGTTTGGAACCATTTGATCGATTTGAGTGGTATTGTAAATCGCCCTAGCGAGTGCAGGGCTCTCGACGACTTCAACCTCGTTTTTAGTCGCAAGTTCTCTAATGTAAAGCGCCACATCATCTTGCCCTTTCGCGACAACAAACGGTGCCTCTGCTTGGCTTAAATCATAAATTAGGGCAATGGCGTAACGGGTCGGGTTGGTTAACACAACGCTCGCTTTAGGCACGCGCTCATTGGCACTTCTCTTGGCATTTTGAGTCTGTATCTGACGGATTCGAGCTTTAACCTCGGGCCTACCTTCTTGGTCTTTGTGCTCATCTTTGACCTCTTGCTTGGTCATTTTCATCTGTTTTGTAAATTCATGCCGCTGATAAGGGAAATCAAATAAGCCAAACAGTAAGACGATTAAAAGAAGGTAGCCTAAGTACTCAATGGTAATGGTTGCTACGGAAAGTACGACGGTATCAAAGTGGGCACTGACTAGGTTGGTGATCACCGAGATGTAGCTCGATATTACCCAATACAGTAGGGTAAAGAACAGAGAGACCTTAATGACGTTCTTAAACAGTTCGACGATCGATTGAGAGGAAAATATGCGTTTCAGTCCTTTGAGTGGGCTTATCTTTTCCCACTTGGGGATCAATAAAGATGGGCTGAATATCCACCCACCAAGTAGCGTTGAGCCGACGATCGCGGCAATCATTTGATAAATCAGTAGCGGGAAAAATAGCGTGATCATCGAAAAAAGCGCGGTGCCTACTAACTCAACGATAGCCATTGGCTGGCTGACCGTTTGGCTATCAAACTGAAAGCTCACAAGAAACAGTTCAATGAAGGTCTGTTTAATCATGTCTACATTCAATACGTAGTAAGCAACGACGCTGACAAGGGTTATTGAAGAAACGAACTCTTTAGCGCGCGGTACTTGCCCTTCTCGCCTAGCTTTGGCGAGCTTATGTTGACTGGGTTGCTCGCTCTTATCTCCGGAATCTTGATGATCAGACATTAGGCAGCCTCAACATATAGTGCAGATGCTGGTTCAACTCTAATACCAGATCAAAATAGTGATCGCCAATACCGGTTAGGGAGGCCATTAATGCGAATAAGCCAAGTAGCATGGTCATTGGGAAACCAAGTGCAAAGACATTAAGAGACGGTGCCGCTTTGTTCATTAGACCAAACGTGATGTTGCTCAATAGCATCACGACAATAGCAGGCACCGCAACCAGCAAGCCGGTCGCAAACATCCAAGACACCATTTTTAATACGTATTCAATGCTGTTGAAAGGGAAGGCTGAATTGAGAGGCCAATATTCAAAGCTTTCTTTAAACACAAGCAGCATCACTAGGTGTCCATCTAAAGAGAGGAAAAGCAACATAGAGGTGATGAACATGATTCTGCCAATGATGGCGATACTAACGCCGTTGGCAGGGTCATTCATTATTGCCATGGCTAACCCCATTTGCATGGAAATCGCCTGCCCCGCAATTGAAAAAATAGTGAAAAATATCATCACCGCAAAGCCAATTAAAAACCCAAATATGAGCTGGTAAAAAGAGAACAGTAGAGTGTCGATGCTGAAAGGGTTAAATGGAGGAACCTCCTTCACTAAGGGGGCGAGAAGCAAAGAAAAAATAAAAGCAAACAGCAACTTAACTCTTACCGGTATCGCGTTATCACCAAAAAATGGTGCGATAAG
Source organism: Vibrio sp. 10N.261.46.A3 (assembly GCF_041472995.1). Lineage (NCBI taxonomy): Bacteria > Pseudomonadati > Pseudomonadota > Gammaproteobacteria > Vibrionales > Vibrionaceae > Vibrio > Vibrio sp. 10N.261.46.A3. Next base: position 153,552 of record NZ_JBFRRH010000021.1, read on the forward strand.
AAAAAGCCCAGTAAATCGGACAAATGGCCACCAGAGTATCCCTAGCCATTGGGTGATATCAGTAAAGTTTATTTGCATCAGGGCTAGCCAACCTTGCTTGGTATTGTATTGAAGATAAACAAGAATAGGTCGTTGATCTCTTGTAATAACCAGTGGCCTGAAAGAATGATGCATAACAGAGTTACTAATAGCCTAGGAAGGAAGCTAAGGGTTTGTTCATTGACTTGAGTTACCGCTTGGAAAATTGCTACGACCAAACCCACGACAAGGCTAGGCACAATAAGAACCGATACCATAAGAATGATCAGCCAGATTGCTTGGCTTACCAGAGTGACAGCTTCTTCCGGACTCATCCACTTATCCAAAAACTGTTGGCTAAACTCCCCATGAGTAAGCCCCAGCCATCGACGATGACAAATACCAGCAGTTTAAAAGGCAGAGAGACAATCAAGGGCGACAACATCATCATCCCCATCGACATCAGAACAGAAGCCACCACTAAGTCGATGACAAGAAAGGGCAAGAACAACATGAAGCCAATTTGAAAGGCGGCCTTGAGCTCGCTCAGTAGGTAAGCCGGCAGTAATACTAAGAAGGGAATATCCTGATCGGACTTTATGGAGGTTTCGCCTGCTATTTTGGAGACTTGTTCAAGTGCCTTACGTTGTGTTTGGTCCAGCATGTATCGACGCAGCGGCTTTTCTGCTGTCGCTAACGCTTCCATCAAGGACACTTCATCGTTCGAGTATGGAATGTAAGCGGTATCGTAAATCTTGGTCCAGACTGGCCTCATGATCAGCAAAGTAAAAATGAGTGCAATCCCCACAAGTACCTGATTTGGCGGCGTTTGTTGCAGACCGAGCGCTTGCCTTAAAATGGCCAAGACAATGACGATTCGAGTGAAGCTGGTGCACATGATCACGAAAGCTGGAACGAAGCTCAGTAATGTCATCAGGATTAGAATCTGCAATTTAATGCTGTATTCAGTTCCGTCAGATGTGGTTGTTTCACTGAGAATCGTCAGCCCTTCTGCGTGCGATGTACTCGCGAATAACGCAAAAGCTAGCGTGAAGAATATTCGTTTTGGCATCGTACTCTTTGCGTTATTCAAAGGAGCTACTTACTTGGTTTCTTGATGATGCTCAGTAATCTAACGCCATACTGACCATTCTTGGATACTATCTCCCCTGTGCCAAACGCGGTGCCATTGATCTTGATATCGACGGGATCGCCTTCATGTTTTTCCAGCATCACGACACTGCCTGCTTTTAAATTTAGTAGCTCATCTAATATCAATGTCTTACGTGCAACCTCAACGGTTATGTCGACAGGGATGCTCTTGAGCAGAGAGATGTTACTCATATGCTCTTTGTCGTCCCCCAAGTCCAAGTCGTCGGTAAGATCATCCAAATCTAAGTCATCAAGATCTGGTAATTCATCATGAAGGTTTAAGTCGCTCATTGAGCTGTCAATGTTGTGTGTCTCTTTGTCGTTAGCCATCGATTTCGACTCCCAGTTCAGAGTTTATGGATTGAAGTTTGCCAAAAAAAGTAGGGTGTCCGTTGACCTTGACCGTGAGGTTTTTGCACAAGGTCATGGGCATAAAATCCCCGGGTTTTAGCTGAGAAAGCTCATGGAGTGTGCACTGCCGGTGAAGCATGACGCACCCTAGCTCAACGGGCTGATAGCGTAAGTTGTCGAGTATCTCTTCCCGATCAAAGGTTTCGTTACTTTCCATCATGTCGCGCAGCTTTTTCACGTATTTGTTGTCGATCATGAAGGTCAGATCGAGCTGTTGGTCGTCGAACTCAAACGTAATGGTGACACCAATGTCAGAGGGCTGATGGTCGGTGTGCTCAATGGCGTAGTGATTGGCATCGGCAGTCAGCGCGTTGGTTATCGCCATGGCGAATTTTTGAAAAAGCCTTAGGTGGGTTTGGGTTAACGCAATGTCGTTATTGCTACGCTTTGATTTCTTGAGTGGTAACGGGTTGTTGAGGTGCTTGTGTAGCAGAATATCGGCAGCTTGAGGTGCAATAAAGAAAAAAACATGCCCAAATTCCTCAATATGAAGAACGGTTTTGATGCTATTTGCTGGAGGTCGACGAGCTTCTGAAAACGTGGCTTTTACGTGACGGCCCGCAAAGTTAAATTTAAAAATATCAATAATTTCTGTAGAGAAATGGCTTGAGTGTCTTAACAGAAACTTACGCATTTTTATGCTCGGATTTCCGAATTCAGTCAATGATAACTTCTTCATGTCAAGTACCAATTGTTGGTTTTTGCGGTCATTCTCAAATTTGACACGCTAATTAATCCTAACTATAGGTTAAAGCAATCTCATTTCAACTTTGGTTGTGAGAGAAAATATAAAAAGTTAAAGGCCTACTTCTTTAAAGGATTAAGGCCAAACAACGACGAGGCTAGGGCAATGATTCACTTAGACGATGCGCTTGGGGTACACCCAAAAATGGTGCAGTTTCGTTTGGACAGAGCGGCAGTATTGAGCTCCAATATTGCTAACGTGGACACGCCTAATTACAAAGCGATGGATCTAAGATTCGAGGCGGTACTCAGTGGTATTGGTCACTCAAAAGACTGGTACATAGGTACGACGGCTCAATATCGGATTCCTGTGCAAAGAACACGAGATGGCAACACTGTTGAGCTAGAAAATGAGCAAGCTAGGTTCGCAAAAAATGTGATGGATTATCATCAGAGCCTTGCGTTTTTGCAGTCTAAGATCAACGGGATAAAGTCTGCCATCAAGGGACAATAAGTGAATTAGGTAGGGACATCATGGCTTTCTTAGGTATCTACGAGACGGCAGGCTCAGCGATGAGTGCACAGACCGTCAGGCTTAATACTATCTCCAGTAATTTGGCGAATGCCGATTCAGTATCTGGTGACCCATCAAAAGTCTATAAACCGCTGAAACCGATTTTCTCAGCAGTCTATAACCACTTCAATGCACAGCAAACTCAACAGCAAGGTGTGGTGCCGATTCGCATTGCCGATGTTGTTGAAGTCTCTTCAATGATGGAAGGCCGTTATGAGCCCAACAATCCTCTTTCCAATGACGAAGGGTATGTTTATTACTCTGGCATTAATGTCGTTAACGAAATGGCTGACATGATATCGGCTACTCGTAGTTTTGAAGCCAGCGTAGAAGTGCTCGGCAACGTAAAGTCGATGCAACAATCACTGATGGGGCTTTGGCGTAGTTAATGTAACTGCTGCCAATGACGCCAGAGGAATTACACCATGACGACGATATCCGGTGCGGCGCAGGTCAATAATATTGAGTCTGCGTCAACGATCACCCCTCAAGATAATCCGAATAGTGCGAGTGCATTAAAGAATGAGTTCATTACTTTAATGGTGGCTCAGATTGAAAATCAAGATCCACTCAACCCAACTGACGGCACGGAATATGTCGCACAGTTGGCGCAGTTCTCTCAGGTTGAAAGTACAGAAAACCTTGTTCAGCTGACGCAAAACAACTCGACAATGCTCGATAACTTACAAGTGCTTAGCACCGCCGCGCTGATTGATAAAACAGTGACGGTAAAAAGTGATCGCTTGTCTGCATCGGGTGTTGATCAGCATGCGGGATACGTTGAGTTACAGGCGCCATCGAATACCGTGATACTGGAGTTAGTTGACTCACTTGGCAACGTTAAGTCGATGAACCTTGGTCCGAACAGTGCAGGGCGAGTGGATTACACATTGGATGCGCAAGCCATGGGGCTGACGGGTGAGTACCAAATGCGTATCAAATTGGACAGTGGACAAGACTATCAGCCATCGATTTATCAGCATGGCCAAGTGGAACATGTGACGACACCTCTAATCGGTGGTACCAGTCACTTGCAGGTAAAGGGAGTTGGCATGGTGGCGTTTTATGACGTTGCTGCCTTCTCAAATGAGTAAAGTTTGAAATAGGTTAAAAGATTTTCGCTATATTTTTCGGCTTTTGCCGGTTTTAGTTTGTTTTTTTAAAGTAAGTAAGATGGCGGCTGTCGTTCTTCGCTAGCTAAGTAAACCTGCGGAGATAGCCTCTTTAGCGTGAAGAGGAAGACATTATGAGTTTTAGTATTGCACTGAGCGGGCTTAATGCCTCGAACTCAGAGCTGAACACCATTTCGAATAATATTGCTAATGTTTCTACGACAGGTTTTAAAGAGTCGAGAACCGAGTTTGCTTCCGTTTATAGCGGCAGTGAAGCTGGTGGCGTTGAAGTGGTTGGGGTTTCGCAAAACTTTGAAAAAAGTGGAACGGTTACAGGTACAGGGCGATCTCTGGATATGGCATTGAGTGGTAATGGCTTCTTTGTGCTTGAAGACAGTAAAGGGCAAACCCTCTATACCCGTTCTGGTATTTTCAACATGAATGCCGATGGCGTGATCACGGCAAATAGTGGTGCGGCTCTGCAAGGTTACTCGGTTGATGGCAATAATAACCTGCTGTTGGGGTCGGTAGGCACCGTGCAGATCAGTACTGCATCCTTGCAGGCTAGGGAAACCGATGCCATTGAGTTTGTTGCCAATTTAGATGCCAGAGAGCAAGTTCCCGCCACCGCATTTGATTACAGTGATTCATCCACCTACAACCATTCCTATACCACTCCAGTTTATGACTCTCTGGGTAACCCACATACGGTGAGTCAGTACTTTGTAAAAGGTGCATCCAATGATTGGGATGTCCATGTTTTGGTCGATGGTAAAGCGATTGATGGCGCTGATGCCTTGATACCTGCCGCGTCACCAACTGCAACAGACACAGCAAACTTTACTTTTAATGCCGATGGCACCATTTCGTCTGGGGGAAATTATTCAGTCAGTTTTGACCCTGCGAATGGGGCGAACAGTGTTACGGTTAATATTGACCTTGCTGCGGTCACTCAATTTGGTAGTGACTTCGTTGTCTCCAAAAATAGCCCGAATGGTTATACCTCTGGTGACTATGCCAGTGTTCGTATGGAAAACGATGGCCGTATATTTGCGACCTACACCAACGGCCAATCTCAATTGCAAGGTCAGGTGGTGCTTGCCGACTTTGCTTCTCCTCAAAACATGATCAAAACCAGTGATACAGCTTGGTTGCAAAGCTTCAGCTCCGGTACGCCAGTTCTTGGCACCGCGGGCAGTGGGGTATTCGGTGATTTGACTTCTGGTGCGCTCGAAGGTTCTAACGTCGATCTGACGTCTGAATTGGTGGCCTTAATGACGGCTCAGCGTAACTATCAAGCCAATACCAAGTCGATATCGACATCGGATCAATTGACGCAAGCCTTGTTCAACGTGGTGTAGCGCTATGAATCCTATTCTATTCAGTGCAGCGAAAGGTGCAGAGCGAACCATGCTCGCTCAGCACGTTCGCGCAAATAATCTGTCACATGCGGACACCGTAGGTTTTAAAGCCTTAATGGAGCACTCAACACCGATGCGCCTTGAGGGCTCAGGCTTTCTGACTTCCGTTACTTCCAGAACCAACTCATCGATTAATAACTTTGCTCAGGGTGAAGATATACGTACAGAGCGACCATTGGATATTGCGATCAATGGTGATGGTTTTATTACGCTCGAAGGGCTAGAAGATGAACCTGCTCAGCTCTTTACTCGGGCGGGTAATTTTCGATTGGATGGTAATGGGCAACTCTATCTTGGTGAGCGTCGGGTGATGTCGACAGAAGGTCCAATGGTGTTACCCGACTTTGAGTTTGTGTCGGTGAGCTCGAATGGGTTGGTGTCTATTACCCCAATTGGTGGTGAGGCGTCGCTAGAGGTTGGCGCCCTTAAGCTGGTTAAGCCTGAGAATGAGCAAATGACCATGCATGCCAGTGGTCATTTTGTTCCGAAAGGCGGGCAAGCATTGGCTGAAGATTTTACCGTTCAGGTTCGTTCTGGTTATTTAGAAGCGAGTAATGTCTCCAGTTTAGAAGAGTTGGTCAGCATTATGTCGCTGACTCGACAATACGAAATGCAAATTGAAGTGATGGCATCTGCAGATGAAATCGCTCAGATAGGCAATAAGCTTCTCAAAGCTTAAGGAAGGGAATTATGCACAGTGCCTTATGGATATCCAAAACAGGGATGGCCGCACAAGATGCAAAAATGACGGCTATTTCGAACAACCTTGCCAATATCAATACGGTGGGTTTCAAGCGTGACCGCGTGGTGTTCGAAGATCTTTTTTATAGCGTCGATAAACAAGCGGGTACCGAAACCACAGAGCTCAATGAACATCCTACAGGTATTCAGCTTGGTAATGGTGTTCGAGTAGTCGGCACCGAGAAAGTGTTTACCCAAGGGAATATTCAGAATACGAATCAACAGTTTGATTTAGCTATTTTGGGTGATGGTTTTTTCCAGATAGAGAACTCAGAAGGAGAACTGCTTTATACCCGAAATGGGCAATTTCAAACTAACTCTGATGGGCAGCTAGTCAACACGCAAGGCTATCCTTTGATTCCTGAAGTTGTCATTCCTCCAGAAGCGACCCTAGTCAGCATTACTGCTGATGGTGTGGTCAGCGCCACGATACCGGGCCAAGTTAACCCTGAAGACCTAGGGCAAATTACTATCGTTAAATTCATGAATCCTGCGGGGCTTTCTGCTCAAGGGGGAAACTTATTTATTGAAACTGAAGGTTCAGGTGAAGCGGTCGAACTCGTCGCCGGAACAGAAGGTTCAGGCCAATTAAAACAAGGAGCACTTGAAGGGTCGAACGTACAGGTGGTGGAAGAGATGGTCGATATGATCGCCACCCAACGCGCTTATGAGATGAGCGCCAAGATGGTCAGCGCAGCCGATGAGATGCTGCAGTACATCGCGCAACAATCATAGCTTTCGCTTTAACGAGCGAATAGCGATGGTCGTTAGGGAGTTCTGACATGGAAAAGTCAATTAAACCAGGGTTGGGTAAGGCGCATGCAATCTGTGTGATTTATTACCTCACCGTAGTTACCTTGCTGGTGGTGATGGTTGCCGGCTGTGCTGGTCGCCAAGACGATTTTATTCCACCATCGCCGAATGATGAAGCGTATGCACCGCCAGAGCTGGACTATCAAGTGACAAGAGTCAGCAAAGGCAGCCTTTATACAGGCACCACCTCGATGACCCTGTTTCAAGATCGAAGAGCGTACCGTGTGGGCGATATTTTAACGGTGTTGTTGGATGAAAAGACAGAGTCAGATAAGAGTGCCTCAACTCAATATGGCAAAGATTCCAGTGCCAACATCACCGCACCCACATTGGGCAACAAGACGTTTGATGACGTGAGCGCTTCCGTTGATGCCACCCGTGATTTTGATGGTGCTGCTGCCTCAAAGCAAGGCAACAGCTTGTCAGGCTCTATTACTGTCACCGTTTACAACGTCTTGCCCAATGGTGTGCTTAGGGTAAGAGGTGAAAAGTGGCTCAAGCTAAACCAAGGGGACGAATATATTCGTCTGACCGGCAATGTCAGGGTCGATGATATTCAGGCAGACAATACCCTCTCCTCCCAGCGAATCGCTGATGCAAGAATCACCTATGCTGGCCGCGGCTCGTTTGCTGATACCAATACTGCAGGTTGGTTGACCCAGTTCTTCAATTCGCCATGGATGCCATTCTAATGAGTTCCCTAATTCGCTTCTACTTAACCTCGTTGGCGTTGCCTTGGTGCTTGCTCTGTTTTACTTCGGTGGTCGATGCAGCGCGGCCGATTGCTGAAGTCGCAGAGGTGTATGGAGACAGACAAAACCAACTTATTGGCTATGGATTAGTTGTCGGCTTGGACGGGTCTGGCGATAAATCGCAAGTGAAGTTCACACAACAGTCGGTGGTTAACATGATCAAACAATTTGGGGTGCAACTGGATGATTCCACCAACCCTAAATTGAAAAATGTCGCCGCCGTTAGTGTCACAGCCATGGTGGAACCTCACCAAGGGGCAGGTCAAACCCTGACGGTGACGGTGTCTTCATTGGGGGACGCAAAAAGCTTACGCGGCGGCACCTTATTGCTGACTCCATTACGAGGTATCGATGGCGAAGTTTACGCAATAGCACAAGGCAGTCTGGTTGTTGGTGGCTTCAATGCTACCGGTGAAAACGGAACCAGCATTACAAGGAACACACCGACCGTCGGGCGTATTCCCAATGGCGCGACCTTGGAGCGTGAGGTATCGACCGGTACTGATTTAGAGCCAACGATACGCTTGCAACTCAAACAACCGAATTACGAAACCGCGCTCAATGTTTCCAAAGCCATTAATAAGATGTTCGGCGGGCAGGTAGCCAAAGCGCTCAATAAAGGTCAGATCCAAGTCTCTGCACCGATTGATAGCGAAGACCGAGTGATGTTTATTGCCATGATTCAAGAGCTTGAGGTTGATGAGGGGCGACGACTGCCTAAGGTCGTGTTCAACTCTCGCACCGGAACTGTGGTGATCAGCCAGAACGTGACGGTGTCTGAAGCGGCGGTCAGCCAAGGCGGGATTACCGTGACGATATTGGAATCTCAATCTGTTTCTCAGCCTGGTGGTGCTTTCAATACTGCTGGAGAAACCGCGATTATTCAGAACTCTCAAGTGAGTGTTGATGAGGAAGATGGGACCACTATGGTTTGGCCGAAAGGGACCAATCTGCAGGAGATCGTTGATGCTATTAACAACATTGGTGCGACACCAGAGGCGCTTATGCAAATTTTGCAGGCACTCGATGAGATAGGTGCCATCAACGGTGATTTGGTGGTGATCTAATGACGAATCTAACGGCTTTGACTCACGTGGCGCTTGAACCGATATCGAGTAACCAAGCGACGCCAATACTGGACAACTCAAAAATGGCAGCGTCGGTTAAACATGCTGATCATCCGCTGCCATTTGCAAGATTAATGATGAATAGAGCGCCTGAAACGGTGCACATGGCGAAAGCCAGCGCAGGTTCAAGCCAAGCTAAGACCAACTTTTACTTAGACAACAACGCACTTGCTAAATTGAAGCATGACAATTCTGCCTCAGGATTATTAGCGGCTTCACAACAGTTTGAGGCGTTGTTTTTACAACAAATGCTGACCCGAATGCGTTCTGCCAGCCAAGCGCTTAGTGACAAAGATAACCCGTTGTCGATGAAATCAGATGATATGTTTCAGGGCATGCTAGATGCTCAGCTTGCACAACGAATCAGTCGTCAATCGTCGTTTGGGTTAGCCGAGATGATCTTTAAACAGTTGTCATCACAAGTTATCGGCCGCCCTTTTGATAAGGAGAATCAGTAATGGGAATGACCAACATTGGATTAAGTGGTGCACTCGCCAACCGCGTAGCTCTCAATACAACGGCGCAAAATACCGCTAATGTGAATACCCCAGGGTATAGCCGTCAAATCGTGACGATGGAAGCCAGTTTATCTGGCAATGCCGTGAATGGTATTAACTTAGGCTCTGGCGTTGAGGTTAGCGATATCCTGCGGATTGCCGATCAATCGTCTATTAATCGACTAAGAGAAGCGACGGAATCTGCCCAATATAGTCAAAGCTATTTTAATGGTTTGTCCAATTTGGAGAACTTGTTAGGAGCTGATGGGCTTAGTCTTACACAGGGAATGAACGGATTTTTTGCTGCCATTGATGAGGCCAGTGTGACACCTGAAAGCGTCGCTTTCCGTCAGCAAGTACTGACAAATGCTGATGCTTTAGCGCAACAGTTTAACGCCGTATCCGCGCAGCTGAGTCAGCAAGAAGCCGCGCAAAGTGAGCGTTATGGCGCACTGGTTACCCATGTGAATAGCCAATTAGAAAGCATCGCTTCCCTAAACCAAAAACTGCAAGAAGATGCGCTGCTCGGCAAGAGTGTTGGTGGCTTACAAGATGCGATGGATAAACACCTCAATGAACTCTCTAAGTCTCTCGATGTTCAGGTGATCTATACCAATGGCGGCGTCGAACTCTCGACACCAAACGGTCAGCCTTTAGTAATTGGTGGTTATGCCGCATCGCTTGAGCGAGACCTATCCAGTGGAGATCCTTACAGCATAGAACTGAACATTACCTTTCAGTCGGTGACGACGCCTGTTGATGCTTCGTTAGGTGGAGAGTTAGGGGCGCTCGAAGCGCTAAAAACGAACCAATACGATCCCATCCAAACGCTGCTAGCAGATCTTGCCAAAGGCTTGGCTGATGGAGTGAATACGGCATTGAATTCAGGGTTTGATCTTAATGGTGTAGCTGGTCAGAACTTGTTTACCTACACCCCAGGCAGTGAAGCCTTATCTTTGGCGATTGATCCTAACCTCACTGCACAAGACTTAGCCTTTTCATCGAGTGCGACCCTTGCCGGAAACGGCGATGTGTTGAAAGACCTATCGATGTTGTCACAAACACCACTAACCAATGGCTCTGTGGTGGGAGAAACACCCTACAGCGCCTATTCAGGGTTACTCGGTGATATCGGTATTTTCACTCGACAGGCGCAGAGCGAGGCAACGGCAGCTCAAGTCAGCATGGAAGACGCACAAGTGGCGAGAGACAGTGTCAGTGCGGTTAATTCCGATGAAGAGGCCGCCAACATGCTGCTGTACCTCAACGCTTATGAGGCCAACATGAAAATTATTAGTACGGCGAATCAGATGTTTCAGACCTTGCTAAGAGCATTCTAGGAGAAAAGTGATGCGTGTAACGGACTCCCAATTTAACGCGGTGATGCAGCGTTCATTAATGGACAACAATATCCGCTTGAACAAAGTTTTTGAGCAAATGTCGACCGGGCTGAAGATCAATCATTTATCCGATGACCCGATTGCCGCTGTGCGCCTTGAAGGGCTCAAAAAAACCGTCTCTGACAATCAGCAGTACCAACGCAATATCGAAAACGTGCAGTCACAGCTGACGCGCTACGAAACTAACGTCAACACGCTTGAGGAGCTCTCTCAACAAGTGAACGAACTGCTCCTACAAGGGAAAAACGGTACGCTTGATTCACAGAGTAGAGCGGGGATAGTGCTAGAACTTAAGTCCCTCAAAACGGAAATGTTGAACACATTGAACCAAGCCAATGACGGCAGTTATCTCTTTTCAGGAACGGATATCAGCACGCCAGCGATCGCTACAACACCGCCTTATGCCTTAAATCCCAACTCAGATTATCGTGAAACTAAAGTCGGTGATAATCAATACGTGCCAAGTAACTTAACCATCACCGATACCATAGGTAGTAGTGCAATTTTTACTGATTTAGACAATGCGATAGCAGAACTGGAGCTTCCAACTGGGGGATTTACTGCTGCTTTAGATAACGCGCTCAATACCAACCAAGCGCTTCATCAAAGCTTGTTGGTTTCATTAACTGATATTGGGAGTCAATACAACGCCTTAGACAGGTTGAAAGAGACCAGTATCGATATGGTGTTCTTTGCAGAAACCGTTCGTTCTGAGCTAGAGGAACTCGATTATGCAGAGGCATCCGTTGAACTTAACCAAGGTATGATCGCGCTAGAAGCTACGCAAAAAACCTTTGCGCGTGTTGCCGGAATTTCACTGTTTGATTTGCTATGAATAAATACTTTTGGGCAACCGTTAGCTTGGGCACTTTCTCTGTCTTTCGCCGTGCCCTTGGCAAGATGCTGAGCGCATTGCTAATAGGCTGGGGAGTGATGCTGTCGACTCTGGTTTTGGCGCAGCGCTACATTGTTCCGTTCGATAGTGTCGAGTGGCGATTCACAGAGTCTGTCGATCAGTGTGAATTGAACTCTTTCGATCCCCACACCGGCTTTTCTGTGCAATTCATTTTGTTGGCGGCAAGCCCGATGGAGGTCAGAGTGGAAAAGCGTGGTGTGCGTTCACTTCCGACATCAACGTCATTCAATACTACAGAGCCTGTTTGGGGAACGTCCCAGTCTTACACCACAACCACCATCGAAAGAGTAAACAAGCAAGGGGCCGCTTTGGTGACAGACGATGGCGCAACCTTGATGTTGGATGATATGGCAAGTGGCGCTTGGTTTAACGTTAATGCGATGGATTTTGATGTCTATTTCCCAACCACCAACTTTAAGCCAGCTTTAGATCAATTTAATGAGTGCCGTTATGGCTTGCCGCCGGTCAACTTCCAGCATGCGCGTCGAGTCGAATTGCGCTTTCAGCAAGGGGCGGTGTCACTCACCGAAGGGCAGAAACGCACCATTAATGACATCAGCACCTTGGTCAAACGAGACTCGAGAATCATTAGAATCTTGATTGATGGTTACACCGATAATTCCGGTGATTCCGTCGCTAATTTACAACTTTCAAAGCAGAGAGGATCCGACGTTGCGCAGTGGTTTATGGGCAATGGCGTGTCAAAGAAAATGATTGAGATACGTGGCCACGGTGATCGTTATCCTAAGTATGACAACACGACTCAGCAAGGCCGGGATAAGAATCGTCGCGTAGAGATTCGGTTAGTGCGCAAGTGATGCAACCGCGAGGGTAAACAATGGAAAAGATGACTGCAGTCCAAATGCAACAAGCAATGTTAGGGAAGATAGAGCAGCAGCAAGAGGTTGCCAGTAATCCGTTCTCTAACCAGGCTGTCACGGGAGCGATGGTGAGAGGCATCACGCATGACAATCACACGGTTAACCCGGTATCCGATAATTCACTGGCGTTCAGCAACACCTTGAAAAGTGTGCTCGATACCGTAGATAGATACCAATCTCATGCTTCGGAAAAAATCACCGCCGTTGAGTTAGGTAAAAGCGATGATTTATTGGGAGCGACGGTCGCATCACAGAAAGCTCAGCTCTCATTTAATGCATTGATGCAAGTGCGCAACAAGATGGTGTCCAACTTTCAAGACATCATAAAAATGCCAATTTAGGCTAGGGATTAGCGATGGCAGCAGAAGCAGAAACTCAACCCGCGTTGACCAATAATATGGGAGTAGCCAAAGAGAAGCTCACTGAGGCCTCTAGTTGGCTCACGAGGTTTTGGCAGAGTTCACAACGCAACGTCATTATCATCACTATTTTTGCGACGATTACTGCGGCGATCATCGTGATTATGTTGTGGACGTCATCAGAACGGTTTAGACCTCTCTATAGCAAATCAGCGAACTTCGACTCTAGCCAAGTACTGCAAATGTTGGATGAGGAATCAATACGTTACCAGTTGAGTCAGGACGATGGACAAATACTGGTTCCCGAAGGTGACGTCGCCAAAATCCGCATGATATTGGCGTCTAAAGGCTTAAAAGAACAATTGCCGAGTGGCTTTGATTCGCTAGATAGCTCAAAGAGCCTCGGCGAGAGTCAGTTTATGGAGAATGCTCGCTATCGCCATGCTCTAGAGGGCGAGTTAGCACGCAGTATCACCACCATGAGTGCAGTGAGCTTGGCTCGTGTTCATTTGGCCATACCGAAGGAAAGTTTGTTTATGCGTGATGACGCTGAGCAGCCGAGAGCCTCGGTGATTGTGCATATTATCAATGGAATGGATCTTAAGCCGACTCAGGTTGAGTCCATCATTAACTTAGTATCTGGTGCGGTTATTGGACTTAAATCGGAACATGTGCGAGTGGTCGATCAACATGGTCGTTTGTTATCAAATGATGCGACGGTTGGGGACATTACCGTGACGACTGGCAAGCAATCCGATTACAAGCGTAACCTTGAAAAAAACTTGGTCGCTCAAGCGACTGACATGCTGACCCCAATTCTCGGTGCAGCCAACTTTCGAGTTCAAATTGCCAGTGATATTAATTTTTCTAAGGTTGAAGAAACAGAAGAAATCTACGCTGATCCTGTGGTCCGAAAAGAGACCTTATTGAGTGACATGAACGAGTCGTCGATGGCGCTCGGGATTCCGGGGGCATTGAGCAACACACCACCAGTGACCGATGGAGAGCCTCAACCCGAACCCAACGCCAAGGTCAATCGAAGTGAAACATCGCGTGATTATGCGGTGAGTGGCAAGGTTCGCCATACTCAGCATCAGCAAGGTGTATTGCAGAACCTCTCGGTCTCTATTGTGGTGAACGACTTAGCGAACCCCAATCAAACTTGGACACCTGAAGAGCTTACTAATGTTGAGAATGTGGTTCGTTCGGCAATAGGGTTCAATACCGAGCGCGGCGACAGCATTCACATCACTCACTTCCCTTTTGTGATTGCCAGTATTCCAGAGCAAGCCCCGATTGCTTGGTTTGAGAACACGCATATTATGCAGCCTCTTAAATATCTACTTGGAGTGATGCTCAGTGGCTTGATGATCATGGTGGTGCTGCGACCTCTAGCACAATACCTTACTAAGTCAGCGGAGCAAGAAGAGCTGGAAGCGGAAAGCATGGAATACGATGACGTCATTACCAAAGAAGAGCGTGCCGCTGATGCAGCCTTACAATCCAAACTGGAATCGTTAGGTATTGATGCAACCGGTATTAAGGCGCTTGATGACAATTTGCCATCTGCGGATAGCCCACTCGAAGTTCAAATTAAACATCTCAAATTAATCGCAAAAGAAGACCCGAATAGGGTGGCTGAGATTTTACGCACTTGGATACAAGCATAACGAACCAAATAAAAGTCAGTAGGGAGAAGGTGCATGGATGGCAAACAAACCTATCAATCAGTGGACGGCGTAGCGATGTTGGTGTTGACGATGGGAGAGGACATCGGTTCTGAAGTACTCAAAGGCTTCACCCATGAAGAGATCAAACAGATCACGCATGCCATGAGTAAAATGAAGGACATCAAAGCCAAAGATGCGCTGGTCTCTTTGTCGGGCTTTTTTGATGATTTTCGTAAGCACTCCGGGATTCTCGGCGGGACACGACAATACATCACCAATGTGCTGGAAAAGACGTTAAACGGCAATTTGGCGAGAGATCTTGTGTCGGAGATTTATGGTGATGAGATCCGCTCACATGCTGAAAAGCTGGCATGGATTCCTCCGGAGCTTTTGGTCAATGATCTCAAGAAAGAGCACATTAACCTGCAAGCGCTATTGATTGCCCACCTCCCTTTGGAATACAGCGGTCGTGTTATGGAGGAATATGAGGAACAAGAGTGCCATGCGTTAATCCTGCAAATCTCTAAGACACAAGTGTTAACCTCTGGTCTGATGGAAACACTAAAAGACCTTATCGATCGCTGCAAAGTCAATTATCACAGCGGCGGGTCTGCCAGCCTGCAAGGTTCGAAAGTGGTCGCGAACCTTATCAACCGTTATTCCGGTGACAAAAGCAATTTATTCCAATTCCTTCATGATCAAGACGCTGAAGCCGCAGAGCTGGTGGAAGAGGCGATGTTTGATTTCTTCACCCTATTTAATCAAGACCTAGAAACCATCAACCTGATTAACGAAAGAGTCAGCCTGGAGCAATGGGCATATGCACTCAAAGGTACCAATAAAGATTGTCGCCTTTACATCATCAACTCTATGCCACAACGGGTATCGACAGAGCTCAAAGAAAACCTGGTACGCATTGGTGCTGTGCCGGTCAGTCAGGTTGAGCAAGCACGTAAAGATATCATTGATATCGTCAAACAAATGCAATCGGAAGAGATCATCAAGCTGAACTTTGCTAACGAGCCAAGGTTGACCTAATCGGAGATGTGGTATGAGACTCACGGGTATTACGCAGCGCAAAAATCAGGTGAATCCGACAACGACGGGAAAAATTAAAAAGCCGGAAAAGCTAACCAGTAATAAGCCGAACAATGCACTCGTTAGGCAGCAAATGGTGCAAATGAACTTGCAAGAAAGACCTAAGCTGATTGCTGAGGTTGCCGATTCTCACAAAATGTACAGCAGGCTTATGATGGCGGGGGAAGTGCTACGAACTGTGGCGAGCGAATTGATTAAGCTGCGCCAGTTAGCAGAATTGAATCAATACAGCCCTGAGCAAGCCAACCACATCGATGTCATTAAGAAAAAATTGGTGTTTTGGAGTCAGAAAAGATTGTTTGGTGACTACGTCGTGGACTCAAGTTTTGCACCGATTCAAGGCGACAACCCTTTTATCGAATTTACGATTCCGGGACTCGACTTACAGCGAGAACGGTTTCGTGATGAGGTTGTTTCTCTGTACATCAATAACCGTTTGATACCGTTGGCGTTTGAACGTTCAGAAGACAGAGAGGTATTGCTAGAACAATTCAAGATGATGTTTGCTTATGCGCACTTGCAGCTCAGAATTAATAAACAACAAGAGTTTGTGATCGGTATTCGGGACCAACAATGGCGTTTGTGGGATGGGCAGGTTTTCGTTTCAGGCCAAGGTGGTCGGTATGCTGAAGGGCCTCCGATTGCGGTGCCGGCTCAAGCTCGCTATCCCGTGTTGGACGACATCAGTCGCTTGTTGGTCAATGAGCCGGGCTCAAATCAACAAATCGACGCCTTGCTTGAACGGGTTAATAAACTGTATTTGGCATTATCGAAAATGTTGAAGATGAAAAGGCAAAAAGCTGATCAGCTTATCGCGTTTTGTTCACACCCCGAGTTGCAAAAATTAGGCAGCTTTAAGCATCAGTTAGTGAGTAACCCAGAGCTGTCGCTTAGGTCAATTCATCGCGGCTTTAGTGGGCCAACCAGAGACAATGTAATCAAACTATTAAGAAAAAGGTGAAACAGAGACGAAATACTGCCGTTATAGTTAATTAGTAGTGCAGCAAAATGGGTAGGCAGAGATGAGTCAAATTAAGGTCGACAATGTGAAACACGTTGTGCCTCATACTCAGGTAGATGTGGTTCAAAACAAAAAAACCGAGCCCGATCAAAAAGCGAAGGTGAAGCCGATTAACCTCTCTCAGCATGAAGTGGAGTTACTCGATAATACCAAGAGTCTTTTTGACGGTGTAGACGATATCGATACGGCTAAAGTCGAGCAGATAAAAGCGCAAATTTCCGCGGGAGAGTTAGTGTTTGATATGGATGAGTTAGCGAAAGTCATTACGAGACTGGATCATGGAACGTAGAAGTGACCTGATTGGTTATATTACCTATGGTCAGCATGTGCTGGCTTTGTCGGGCGAGTTATCTGCACGTTTAGATGATATTCGTGCTGCGATATTGAGTCGTGAGTATCAGAAGCTGGAATCCCTCAATCAAGCGGTCACATCACTGACTCAACGGCTAGCTGACGCTGACGCCAAGCGATTTGCTCTGGCCAAACGGCTCGGTTGTAAAGAGCGACAGTACGCAAAAAACATGCAGGCTCGGCTTAAAGGAAAGGCACTGCAACGCGTTCAAACGTTGGATGCGGAAATTGAGCAGTCGATAAGCCAGTGTAAAACCAAGTTGGCGCGCCAAGGCAGTGTCATGGTGATGCAGCATCAAGCAATGGAAGAGGCGCTTGGTAAGCATCAATTAAGAGTCAATGTTTAGGCTGAGGCGGTGTATGGTTAGGTTATTAAAGCTAGCTGGTACATTGCTGCTCGTCTATGGTTGTGTGACCAAGGTGAATGCAGAATCAGATAGCATTGCACTTGAACAGCAACTCTCCACTCAAATCCATTCGCTCATTGAGCAAACCATTCGCTACCGCTATCCCCAACAGTACCAACTCGATGTTCAGCTGCGTTTTTCTCGGGCTATTCATCAGTTACCGCCGTGTACTGAGTCTGTTGAAGTGACCCATAGAAGCAAGATCAAGCTTGGCAAACAAAAGTGGAATGTGCGCTGTGCGCCTGAGAGATGGACCCTTTCTGCGACCTCAACGTCGACAATAACCGTCTGGACTGCGACAGCTAATAAAGCACTTAAGAAAGGCCAACGGCTAACGCATGACGATATTACGATTGAACCGATCAAACTCTACAAAGACCAAAAGGTGTTCTTCAAGGCCAGCGAAATCGTTGGCAGCAAAATTAAGCGCTCAGTGAACAAGGGAGGCTTGTTGACCACTTCCTCGATGTATTTGGATTATGACGTTGAAAAGGGGCACTCTGTGGATGTGGTTTTTCAATCGAATCGTATACGTTTAGAAACGTTAGGAATGGCGTTGGAAAGTGGGCTGATAGGTGACACAGTCTCTGTTAAGAATCGACAGTCTGGAAAGTTACTACGCGGCGTAGTCATTGAAAAAAACAGAGTTCGTGTGTTCTAAAATCAGATTCAATGAGCGAATTATTATTTACTCCACATCCCCTAACACATTTAATCCATACTCATTTGGGATCTCATTGTAACTCAGCACAATCAGCTCTTTGGCAAAGGCCTTGGCTAACTTGGCTATCATAGGGCGTGTGGTGGGAGGCACTACGATGACCGGTGGTAGGTTTTGGCTCTGCATGGTTTGTACTATGGTCGGCATGCGATTTTGGAATTTCTGCAAGATCGTCGGCTCAACGGGAATCGAGTCCAGAGGAATATTGGGGTCGCTTTGCTGACTCAAAGAGATCGCCCCCTTTAACTCTCCTTCTAAGGTTGCCCCGATAATGAAAGCATGGATGGTCTTGCTGTTTGGCGAGATCAAATTGACGATGGTTCGTTTTAACGCGACCCGGATATTAGAAGACAGCAAGATTGGGTCTTTTATGGTGTCGACACTTTCAATAAAGGTGTTGGCTATGGTTCTCACGTTGATGATAGGCACTTGTTGAGCCAGCAATTGACGTATGACCTGCATTTGTAGGTTCGGACTAATAACGCTTGCTAGGTTCTCTGCAAGCTCAGGATGCTGCATAGCAAGTCGTTGGTTGAGGGCTTTCACGTCATCATAATTGAATATGTTGTCTAGGTGTTCGCTGCACACTTTACTGACGTGAGTGGCGATGACATCATGCACCTCAATAACTTGAAAGCCATGATTGATCGCCTTGGTTTTATCCCCTTTTTTAATCCATAGCGCTGGAAGCTGATAGGCTGGGTCGATGCCAACAATGCCATCGAGATCTGGATGCTCAATATGGTTGCCTACTGCCATCGCTTTATCGGCATAAACCTCGCCACGCTCAATCTCATCGCCATCAATGCTAATGGCGTATTCGGAAGGCTTGAGTGAGAGGTTGTCGGTTATCACCACCTCTGGCATCACAAAGCCTATTTGTTCACTGAGTGTTTTTCGGCTGCCACGAATACTCTTAATCAGGTTACCGCCCTTTTGAGAGCTTGCTAAAGGAACCAACTTGAAGCCTAACGACAGGGCAATCACATCCACGTTGGGAATAATGCTCCAATCAATCGTATTTTCTTGATGAGGCTGAGGAAGCGTATCTAAATCGGGGCTTGTATCGGGCGTAACATGCTGAAATTTAGATTGTCTCCAACCGACAAACGCCAACAATACGGTAAAGGTATAAAAGGCTAAGTGCGGCATGTTTGGTACGCTACCAATAACAAACATGACTCCCGCAGCCATGTATAAGTTGTTCGGTGACGCAAGTAACTGCCTTTTTACCGTTTGTGCCATGTCGTTATCGTTATCACTAATTCGTGTCACGATGATAGCGGCGGATGTGGCCAGTAACAGCGATGGAATTTGTGCAACTAGACCATCACCAATGGTCAGTAGGGCATAGGTTTGGAAAGCTGCTTCTGCGGTTAGGTTGTGCTCAAATATTCCTATTAGAACCCCACCGATTAAGTTGATGAACAGGATTAATAGCCCAGCAATCGCATCACCACGAACGAACTTACTGGCACCGTCCATTGCGCCGTAGAACTCCGCTTCTTCTCCTACTTCTAAACGTCGAGTTTTGGCTTCTTTCTGATCGATAGCGCCTGCATTTAAGTCTGCATCAATGGCCATCTGTTTCCCTGGTAGGGCGTCCAGAGTAAAGCGCGCTGATACTTCGGAGATCCTTTCGCCCCCTTTGGTGATGACCACAAAGTTAATGATCATCAAGATCACGAACACCACGATACCGACAACATAGCTCCCGCCGATAACCACTTCACCAAAAGACTGAATCACCTTACCAGCGGCGTCTCCGCCATTGTGACCTTCGAGTAGAACGATACGGGTAGAGGCTACATTGAGGGTTAATCGAAGCAGGGTAGCGACAAGTAATAGCGAGGGAAATATAGAGAAATCAAGCACTCGTGAAACGGTACTGCTGACCAGCAAGACGACGATGGCAAGCATGATATTAAAGGTAAAAAACGTATCCAATAAAATTGGTGGCAGCGGCAGAATCACCATCGCCAAGATCATGAGTAACACAATTGGAATTGTTAGCCGAGCAGCTATTGCATTTAATACGTGTCTCATAACAACCATTATTATGAATATTGTTGATTAATATACTAGGATACTTTTACGCACTTCTCATTTTTGAGTCTTGCTATTTTTAAATTTAGTGATCTTTTTTCCGAAAAATATGAAATGAAATTTTTCCTCTGTCGTTAACAGTTAGTGAACAGCAAACACAGATGGGGAACATCAGATGGCTATATCAGTACATACAAATTACGCAAGCTTAGTGACTCAAAATACATTGCAGTCGACCAACAGTGCATTAACCAAATCCATGGAAAAACTGTCTACCGGCTTTCGAATTAACTCAGCTGCCGATGATGCGGCAGGCCTACAAATTGCTAACCGCTTGGAAGCTCAATCACGCGGGATGAATGTAGCAATGCGTAATTCTCAGGATGCGATTTCTATGATGCAAACTGCAGAGGGGGCCTTTGACGAGATGACCAATATTGCTTATCGAATGAACGACCTAGCCGTTCAGTATGCAAATGGGACTAATTCTACAGCAGACCAAACTGCGATTGATGTTGAGTTTAATGCGCTCAGTGATGAGTTAGCTAACATAGCGTCGAATACAAATTTTGGTGGTACCAATTTGCTCACTACAGGTAGCTTTGGTGCCGGTGCGGTTGTGTTTCAGATAGGTACCTCATCAACGGAAACCTTATCGGTTGATGCATCAACTGAAGTCGGTGCGGTGACAGGTCACGCACTAGCTGCTGGTGGCGGTGCTTTAAGTGCAGCATCTAATATTGATGCTCTATCTGGTACAGGTGGTCTTATTGAGCTGTTGGGTACTGCGCGAGCAGAGTTCGGTGCGAATATTAACCGTCTTGAACACACTATTACCAACCTTGGCAATATGACGGAAAACTTAGAGTCTTCTAAAGGTCGAATCATGGATACCGATTTTGCCTCTGAGTCTGGAATGATGAGCAAGCAGCAAATGCTCATGCAATCGGGTGCTTCTATGCTGAGTGCATCGAAGATGGTGCCTCAATTAGCGATGAGCCTATTGGGCTAGTTTGAGTAGCAATTATTTACTCAGTAGCGGCTATACATATAGCCGAATAGCAGGAGGGTAGAGCTGTACCTCCTATGCGAGTTAAGGGGAAGGGTTATGAACGTTGATGCGGTTCAGTTAGCTAGCAATTTTGCCAGTCTAGATGTGCAGCCTTTTGAGTTGCGCTATACCCAAAAGTTGTCAACGATTACCTCAAAGACCTCTGCGATTGGTAAAGTTAAAACGGCCCTTCAGTCGCTTGAAGATAAAATTTACGAGTTTACTCAATCTGGGTCCAGCCTAAATCAAACGTCAACCTCGACATCGAGTGATGACTATTTCTCTCTCTCCGTCGACTCTGATGTGAATGACATCAACTTAGATGTTTTTGTGCAACAGATGGCTTCCAATCATCAAGTAGTTTTTGATGCCAACTCGGTCGATTCAAATGATGTTATGGCGTCGGGAGGCGTGTTTTCTGCCACTCAAGGCGGCGTTACTACAGACATCAACATTATGGATGCAGACACTGACGTAAGTGGTGATGTTACGTACAGCGAGTTTGTAAGTTACTTCAATGATCAATTTGACGGTTCTATTCAAGCCACTCTCGTTAAGTCGCAAGGGTCGATGAAAGTGCTGTTTGGTTCTGAAAATGAAGGCGCTGACGCTGCTTTTACTTTGTCTGCAGATGCCGCCAGCGGTTGGGATACGGTGGTGGCAGCAGCTAGCGCCGCACCAATGCAAACAGCCCAAGATGCGGTGATCGCACTCGGTGGCGAGTTTGGCACTCAACTTACTAATTCAAGTAATACCTTTGAATCACTCATTGATGGCGTTGACCTTACGGTGACTAAATCGAACAACAGCGGAGATTCAGCAACAAAGATTGAAATTGGCGATGATCTTTCCGCCACGGTCGCTTCCTTACAAGAATTTGTTGATGCCTATAACAGCGCTGTTACTGAGATCACTAACCTAACCGCTTCTGGTAATGAAGATGAGACAAGGGGCGTATTGGCTTCGGATAGCGCAGTGCGCAGCATCAAAAACCAACTGGCTAGCGTTATACGTGATGACTACAACGGTACTCGTTTGTTTGAGTTAGGGCTCGAAATCGACCGCGATGGCAAGCTTAGCCTCGACTCCAGCAAATTTGAAAGTGCGGCAACGACGGTCGATTTTGAAACACTATTCACTGGAAGCGGTGGAGTCTTTGAAGCTTTTGAAAGCAAACTTGAAACCTATATCGACTTCTCTAACGGCTCCCTGAGTCGACGAATAGATACGCTCGATAATGAAAAGAGCCGCATTAATGACGCCTTAGCGGCGCTCGACACTCGCTATGAGACTTACTACAACCGCTACCTGTCTCAGTTTACTCAACTGAACTCACTCAGTAGTCAATTGGATTCGGTATCTGGACTTTTCACGATCTAAGGAGCAACACATGCTTTTAGGGAAACAGCAGCAAGCCAACTATGCCAATGTTCAAGTGACGGCTAATGCTTCAGTGTCGTCGAGCTTTGAATTGATTTGTATGTTACACGAGCGACTGATCCAAGAGTTAGAAAGTGTCAAATTTTCAATTGAAACCAAAGACTTGGAGCTCAAATCTAACGCAACGCAAAAATCGATTGATATCTTAGTTGGGCTCGATGCATCTCTGGATTTATCGACTGGGGAAGAGCTTATCCAAAACATACACGCCTTGTATGAGCACGCCATTGCGACTGTATTTGAGGCGTCGAAAGAGATGAATACCGAACTTATCGTTAATTTGATTGGTGTCGTGACCGATCTGAAAGAGGGATGGGAAGGCGCAATGGAGTGGCTTGATGAAGCCCAATCCTAAACAGGTAGAACGTCTTGTTAGTAAGTTAGAGGACGCAGCAAATCGCAAAAAATTTGCTGAGATCGTGAAGCTTAATCTGTTGGTGAAAAAGGTGCTGCTAGAGGTTGAACAGTCGCACCCTGATTATGTTGCTATCGTTAGGCGACTTAAGTCGGCTCATGAGCAATGTCGAATCTTAGTGACTCATGAGCAAGCCTTATTAAAACAGCAGCTTAGTAACAATATCAGTCTACGTGAACGTGACAAAGCCTATGCTCAGACACAGGTCAGAGCGGGAGAGTAATTATGGAATTGCAAGCACAAACGTCGCCTTATCGGGGCAGTTTGGATTTACTGTCGACGGCAAGTCCTTCAGTGAAAAGTAACACCGCGACTACGTTAGCGACGCCTATAGCTTCTGAAACCTTAGCCTCTGAAGCTTTAGCTTTTGAACCATTGGCTTCAGAACTAGGCGAGATACGTATGACGCCGCTTGCGCAGTCTTTTCAGTCGCTATTTTCGGTGCTTGCTGAGGTGAGTTCGTCTATGTCTGCAATTTCTCCAGATTCCGCTTTGATACCTAATATGAGTGTCTCTGAAAGCACGGCTAGTTTTTCTCATTCGGTACTTTCTTACTCACAACTATCTAATCCTGAACTATTGAGTCCTGAGTTTGATACTACTCATTCTCACTCACCTCTAACTCGATTGGAGGCATCAGGGGAAGGGTTGAATTTGGGTGATAGAGCTGTGGTGCAGTCACTCGACTCGCCACAAGATTTCGTGCAGCAGTCACAGGTTCAACTGCCGCAGTTAAGTACGATTGCTCATTTTGTTACCCAGCAGTTGGAATTGATGAATCAAAGACGGGGAGCGGGTTCTGAATTCAGTTTAAAAAGCAGCTCGCTATTATCTTCTAAAGGAGTGGATCATTCAGGGGCTGATTGGCAAGCGAGCACGCCTTCATTTGTTGGCCACACCCCCAATAGGTATACCAGCTCAGAGTTGGCCTTGTCGTTTAATCATCAGCTAGCCAGTTCAATGTTCAATGCCACTCCAGCAAGCCTCAAGTTAGGGGCTACTTCCACCACTCCATTGTTAATGGGGCAGCCGATAATTGAAGCGGTTAATACTACCAGTGATAGTAGCCATGTTAGGGCGATGGCCCCGATGGTAGAAGCGACCAAAGAGCTTAGTTTAGAGAGCCAAAGGCAGATACATCAAGTCTTGAGAGACAAGATCCAGCTTCAATTCGATACGTTAAATCAGGCGGCTCGAATACGTTTTGATCCACCTGAGCTAGGCAAGGTCGAGATGTACATTCGCATGGAAGGTGACAAAGTAAACATCCAAATGAGTGCGTCATCTGCGCTAACCAGAGAGGCGATCTTAGCCACATCGGAGCGTTTGCGACACGAATTGACTTCGCAAAATTCAGAGTTGTCTGAGGTGAACATTAGTCTTGACCAACCTAGCCACCATCAACCAGAGTCGAAGCAACAAAATCAGCCGTTCGAACAAGAACGTCTGTCCTCCAGTGATGATCACGCGCAAGAGCAACCAGAGTATGTTTTGGAATACCAAGCATACATAGCGAGGGTCTGAACATGATTAAAGTTTTCATCACCTTTGCTTTAACTCTCGCATTATGTGTGACCGGATTTTGGTTTTATCAAACCAATCAACTGAATATGGGACTGTTGAGTTCATGGTTAACCCCAAGTGAGCCAGAACCGGCTCCAACGCAACAGATCGAGGTTCAGTTAGAAAATGTACTCGTACCGATTAACCTAGGTAACCGACAAAGCCTACTGTTGCTGGATGTATCTATGTTTACGCCAGAGCGGAACAGTGGTTACGTGCACGAGCAGCTCAGCCGAATCAAAAATCGAATCATAAAAAAATTCAGTGTGAAGGAGGCGTCTTACTTCTATAACAAGCAGTTTATTTATGTCATTCAAGACGATTTAAAAGACGATTTGGACGAGTTACCCAGCTTACAAGTGGGTGATGTGCTTGTGACGAAAGCGGTATTTCAATAGGTCGTCATCATGTTAATGCAGCCTAAGTATCAACATACCCAAACCGATGACCAAGCGACGCTACAGGAGCTCGAGAAGTTGGTATTGCAGCAAAACATTAAGTTGATTAATGGGCTGCTGTATCAATATCGCTATGCGGTTGATGAGGGGACGTTTGAGGACCTTAAACAAACCGCCATGATGACCTTAGTGATTGAACTGAGAAAGTTTGACCATGTTACAAATGATGATTTTCGCCGTGCCGTTGCGGTGCGCATTCGTGGTGAACTGATCGATGAATTGCGTCGACGTGATTACATGGAGCGTGATAAACGCCAGCTTGTTAACCGCATCAAACATGCCGAGCGGCAGTTACTCCAGCAACTCGGCAGGGAGCCAACCAGTAATGAAGTCTGTCGACACTTAGGGGTAGAAGCGGATGATTACCAGCAAGCCATGACCCTCGTGGATGTCTTTGATGATATCGAGTTGGAATCTGTAGTTACTGCAGTGCCCGAAACCGATAAAGAAGTATTGTTTAACGAAGTGAAGCTGGTACTGAACTCACTTCCAGCAATGGAACAGCGGATTTTGTATCTGATTTACGTGAAGAGCTTGAGCACCAAAGAGACGGCGTTAGTCCTCGATATCAATGAGATTAAGGTTCACAGGCTCAAACATCGAGGCTTAGACATTCTCAAAAGCAGAATTAAGGAGAGTGATGTATGCAAAAGTTAATCGGCATTGTTGTCGTATTAAGTGTGATTTTTGGTGGCTTCATTTTCCTTGGTGGTAAGTTTGAGTTCATCTTTAAGCTGTCAGAGATCATCATTATTTTTGGTGCAGCCTTCGCTAGCTTGCTGATGTCTACGACCTCTTCAACCCTCAAATTGATGGTGCAACAGATTGGTATTGCGTTTCGCTCTACTCCTTACAACAAGGACTATTATCAGCAGTTACTGTCTTTGATGTTTGAGCTGATTAATACCGCGAGAGTGAAGAACATCAAAGCGTTGGATATTCATGTTGAGAACCCGGAATCGAGCAAGATTTTCGCGAGGTATCCTCGAATTACCAAAGACGCGTTAACCACACAATTCATTATCGATTCATTTCGTCAGGTGATTACGGGCAAGCAATCTCAGCATTTGCTCGAGGCTTTTCTTGAAGAAGAAATCGAACATTTGGAAGACGAATATACTAAGCCGTCGGAGAAGCTACATGCCACTGCTGAGGCGATGCCAGGGTTAGGGATCTTAGCGGCTGTGATGGGAATAATCCTCACTATGCAGGGGCTGGATGGTGAGATAACCGAAATTGGTAAGAACATTGCTGGCGCATTGGTGGGTACCTTCACTGGCGTTTTTGGGTGTTACTGTGTGTTAGGTCCGATGTCGAGCAGCATTAAAGATGTGTCTGAGAATCAGCTCGCGCCACTGTTTTGTGTTAAGTCGATATTGTCAGCTTATGCTCAAGGCCAGTCGGCTCACATGTGTGCTAATGCAGGTCGAAAAAATATCGAGACTCGCTACAAACCATCATTTGTTGAACTTGAGAAGGCGGTTGAAGTGTTAAGACAACAGCCGTCATCAAGTTAAGGAGACGATGATGCAGCAACCTCAAGTCATTATTCAGAAAAAAGGTCGCCGTAAGCGCAATGAACTGCAACATGGTGGTTGGAAGGTCGCAATGGCGGATCTGATGATTTCGTTGATGTGTCTCTTTTTGGTGCTGTGGATTTTGCAGGTGGTGGATGTGGATGATCAGAAGAAACTGCTTAACTACTTTGCTTACGGAAATGATCCAATCATGCACCTAGGTACCAGTGAAAGTGGTGGTAATTCCATAAACCCATTGCCACTGCCTCATGTCGCGACCTCTCACTATGATGCCGATCTTCATCGAATTAATGATACCTCAGTGTTAGAAGGCGAGTTTAATAGCCAACAGGAGCTTGAATTGCTGGCACAACGTATAACCCAAGAGCTTTCAGGTATTGATGCATTAGGTAGTGTCAGTGTTTTCGTTACGCCTCAGGGAGCCAAATTGGTGATTGCTGATTCAGACAAAGGGCCGATGTTTTTCCGAGGCGGAGCTAAAGTGACGCCATTTTATCAAGACCTGTTATTGAACCTCGCAAGGCTACTCGAAAAAATCGAGAACAAGATGATCATTACTGGTCACACAGATGCCAGTCGTTATAAGGGTAGCCGCATGACGAACTGGGAACTATCAAGCAATAGGGCAAACAGCGCGCGTTACTATCTCAATAAAGGGGGGCTTCAAGAGCACCATATCTTTCAGGTCACGGGTATGAGTGATACCGCTCCTGTTGACAATGAGAATACGAAATCTGGAGTCAACCGTCGTATAGAGTTGTATATATTGACCGCAAATACCCTAGAGCAGCTGAATAAAGTCTATAAGTCGTTTTCGATAGGCAGTGCCACAAGAGCTTCTCCACTTGGTCAGCATGAGTTAGATAAGGTGTTGCCCGAAAGTAAGAGAAGAGCCGTTAGACAAGCGGAGTTGAACCAACCTGTCACTTCTTTTGAAGTGCTAAGTCGTTATGACTGAATCAATCAACGTCATGTTTAATTCACGGAAGTGCCTGGCTTGGTTAGTACTCATTGATTATATTTTAATTGGTTATTACGTCTATTTAGCGACGAGTTTGCTGTATTTCGATGTTTTTATCGTAGGTTTGCTGATTGCTATCTACAATATTTTGCTAGTCATGTTTATCGTTCAACAGCCACAAGGTTTTATCTCTCTCGAGAAGGATAAGCATTTAGTGATTCCCATTTGTTTCGCGGTATTTTTGGGTTGCACCATCGTGGTATTAACCTTTTTTTGGTGATTCTTTGAGTGAACAGATTTATAGGTGTGCTTTCAAGGCTGACAGTTGGGTATAAACAGGGATAAGAACAATTAACACGTATAAAAACAATACGATGATGGAGCGATGTTTTGGCTAAAGGCTTTGGCTTTCAACTTCTGGTGCACTGGTTTTTAGGACTGGTGTTATTAATTATGTGCTTTCAAAGTAGCTCCAGTTATGCGCAAAACCGTCCATCCCAAAATGTCATCCAACCCCACATAAACACGCTTAAACCATACCAAAACCAAATACTGAAAAAGCTAGAAGAGTTTGACCCACTGGTTAACGAAATCTTTAGACAGCTTACTGAGCGATCACTCCCTGACAGCTTTGTGTTGGTGCCTATGCTGGAATCTTCGTATAACTCCAATGCTATATCTCCCGCTAAAGCGGCAGGCTTATGGCAGCTGATGCCAGCCACTGCTGAAAGGTTTGGCTTGACCGTCAATGACAGGCAAGATCAAAGGTTTGAGATTGAGCCTAGCACTCATGCGGCGATGCAGTATCTCGATTTTTTATATCGTAAGTTTGATGGTGATATTAACCTGACTCTTGCGGCATATAACGCTGGAGAAGGACGGGTACAACGAGCAGTAAAAAAGGCGGGTAGTCGGCAGTTTTCCGATTTAAGGTTACCCAAAGAGACGGTTGATTATGTACATCGTTTTTACGCCCTGTTGGTGTTAGTGGATGTTACTTCACTCAAACAGAATACGGTTGCTCCAATGTGGTTATTTGCCAGTGAAAGTCACTGGCAAAGTACTCCTTTGGTTAACTTGACTCCTTTGCCGCCATTGATTTCGCTGTAATGGCGACCGAATGGTGCTTATGTAAACGAACCTTTGGAAATTAATTTACATAAGTCACCTATAAAACTAGCGACACGCAGCGAAGATATCTTGGTTCTCTCGGTATTCTTTAGTTTGTACGTCCATTAGGCCAAGCAGTGAGTCGAACAGGTTGTCTTGGGAGAAGCTCTGTTCTTTGCCTGCCTTTCTCAAGCAGGTTTGGTTTATCCCTTTCTGCTCGGCAAAACCATCAGACATCCACATGATCATAGGCACATGGGTTTGCTCTTTCGGTGCCAATGAATAAGGCATGCCGTGCAAGTAGACGCCGTTCTCCCCTAAAGATTCACCATGATCGGAAATGTACATCAGCGCCACGTTGTACTTATCGGTGAGTTTCTCTAGTTTCTGCATAGCCTGTGAGAGAAAGAAATCCGTGTACAAGATGGTGTTATCGTAGGTGTTAACCACTTCCTCTTTGGTGCAGTTTTCAATATCGGCGCGAGCGCAATCAGGCGTAAATTTCTTATGTTCTTCCGGATAACGCTCAAAGTACGTTGGGCCGTGGGATCCCGAAATATGATAGAAAATGATGCTATCTTGTTTGAGATTTTGCGTATCTTGTTCGAAGTTCTCTAGCATCGCTGTGTCGTAGCATACGTCGTTATTACACAATGGGTCGCTGTCTTTGGCGACGAGTGTCATCTCTTTGATTCGCTGTGCGACGGCTTTGTCTCCACCATCATGCTCCCTCCAAATGGAGTGAATACCCGCGCGGTTCATAATGTCGACCACGTTATCTTGGTTGTAGGCTTTGTCGCGATCATAGTTGCTGCGATTCATGTTCGAGAACATGCACGGCACAGAAACTGCAGTGGCTGTTCCGCACGACTGAACATCAGAGAAAAATATCGGGTTATAAGGCTTGGTATAAGCGTTGGTTTCTCTCTCATAGCCATAATATTGGTAGTTATACACGCGAGCGGTTTCGCCAAGCACAAACACCAATAAGGTCGGTTTGGTGGCCGCTTTTGCTTGTGGTTTGAGTTGAGCATCTAACCCCAATTCTTGATAGGGGATGGGCTGTTTGATGTAGGTGTTATTGATGTATTTGACCGTTGATGCCACATACTCGGTCGGAATGATCATCTTTTTGATGTGCGAGTTATTGCGACCAATCGATACGTAATCTTTGTAGAAAAGCCCGGCAATAATCGCAATGACGATCAAGGAAGAGAGCAAGCCAATCGATTTCCAGACAAAGAAATCTTTCCAAGACTCTTTTTCAAGTTTGGTAAACAACAGGGTGAAAGATGGAATACCGCCCATGGCTAGGAGCCATAAGATCGAGTGACCACTGATATAGCTGGCTGCTTCACCGCTATTGGTCTCAAACACATTCTCTATCATGCCGTAGTCGACGAATATGCCGTAATTGAACATGCTGTAGCTGACTAAGGTTGAGGTGATCAGCAATAAGATGAAAAACGGCTTAGAGAAGATAGGCCAGTTGAAGACTTGGAAGATGAAGTTAAAGGCAGCAAGGAAGAAGATAGGAATGGAGATAAGAAACGCAACGCTTTCAGATTTCGATGCCTGAACAATACTAAACAGTTCTTGGGAGAGAGGTAGATTGACGACAAGCAGATAATACACGGCCAACACAAAAGGCAGCTTGTTTATCGACATGTTTAAGCTTGGTAGATTCATAGGTCTTGTTTTCCTGCGCCTCTTATTCCTTTATTTTAGTCTCGCTACCAAGAAAGCTCTAATATCAACGCATAAAGCTTAATAAGTGATGGTGAGCGATAAACCGGCTAAAGTGAAATGACGCTTTAGGGCGTGTAGAAACAAAAAATTCACTTTACTGAGTGACCTTCATGACAAGGTGGAACAGCAAAGTGAATTAGTATGTTCAGCTTATTCTATGTGGTTCAATCACATTAAAAGTTGTATGAACCACCGAAGCTAATACTGTTGAATGCTAACGTGTGATCATCGTTTTTGAGTGACCCATTGCCATAAGAGTAGTTATCGACACTTACTGCGTCTGCTTGCGAGATCAAGCGTAGCGTTAGGTGTTCGATTGGCGTGTATTCAACACCAACACCAAAGTGGAAACCGGTACCGCTATCGTCATCATACAAAGCTGCGCTATTTGCATGTAGATCAACAGAACTTAAACCAGCCAATACGAATGGACGGATTGTGTTGTCGAACGTATAACCTAGGTTTGCAGATACAGATACAGATGTCGGCGATAGTTTGGTAGTACCCTGCTTGTAGTCTGCGTAATCGTTGTAGCCAAGTTCAACACCAACGATACGGTTGAATTGGTAGCCGCCGTATAGGTTGTAGCCCATGCCATCTGAATCTAAGCTACCGTGGCCGTCTGTATCAGAATCTTGGTAGACACTAAGTCCGCCACCAATGTATGCACCGCCATCAGTACCTGCAGCTAAAGCTGGAAGAGAAACTGCGCTGATTAAGCCCAGTGCTAATGCTGATTTCGCTAATTTGTTCATCGTTCTTACTCACTCTTTAATGTCATGCCGGTATCAATTTTTTGTTTTGCGGTCTTTCGACCGTTGGTGAGTATTATTCCGTAGTCTTATACCTATTACTGTATGGCTTTGTAAGCTAAATCGTTACATAGTAGAAAACGTACCCATCAGATTGCGTAGTGAGTTAGGCGGCCAAAAACAAGGAATACACATGCTAATGAGACAAAACACAGGTTTGGTGATTGTGGACGTGCAAGGTAAGCTCGCACGCCTTGTTGATGACAGTGATGCGCTGATTGCTAATTGCGGAAAGTTGGTTCAAGGAGCGCAGGTTTTGGGTCTGCCAATTATTCGTTTGGAGCAGAACCCAGAGAAGTTGGGGCCGACAGTTAGCGAACTAAATGGCTTATTGAACGATATTAAGCCGATACCTAAATTCACGTTCAACGCGTGCGACGAACCTAAATTTGTTGAGGCGGTGCAACAAGCTAAGGATGTAGATACGTGGTTGGTGTATGGTATTGAGGCTCATATTTGTGTCTATCAAACCGCAATGGGGTTGTTAGATCTTGGGTACAAGGTTCAGGTAGTTGGTGACTGTGTTAGTTCGCGAACAGCACTTAACAAGGATCTGGCAATCCGCCGATTAACAGATGCTGGTGTCCAAATAACTGGGTTGGAAATGAGCCTGTACGAGCTAGTGAAAGATTGTCGCGCACCAGAATTTAAGCCGATCCTAGCCTTAATTCGTTAACTTGGGTTTCGTTAAGGCCCGATTCGTTAATTTTCCCCTTTGAAGAGGTTCATTTGAACAATCTAATCGTGTTTACCGGTGGCCCGGGCTCAGGAAAAACCTCGGTTATCGATGCGTTGAAAAGTCGTGGCTATCGCTGCGCACCAGAGGTTGGGCGTAAAGTGATTCAACACCAAGTCGAGCGAAAAGGGAGTGCTTTGCCATGGTTAGATAAAGCGGCTTTTCGTGATGAAATGGTGCGAGAAGAGTTAGTTAATTACCAAGTATTTGAGGCAAGTGAACAACCCGTTTTCTTTGATAGGAGTATCGTAGATTCATACGGTTACAGCTTGTTGGAATCTTTGCCGATTTCTGAATCTCTGTTGAATCAATGCAATGAGCTTGAATACAACGCCAAGGTATTTATCTTTCCTCCTTGGGAGGCGATTTTCATCAATGACCAAGAGCGCAAACAAGATTTCGATGAAGCGATCGCCACTTACGAAAAGATGGTGGAAGCTTATACCCAGTTTGGTTATCAGCTGGTGGAAGTGCCTAAATTATCTGTTGAGGAACGCGTCGAGTTCATTTTAAATTCCATTAATTCAAATAATTGATTTCATTAAAAAACCGAACTAAAGAAGCCCCAACAGTATCGACTCGATGGAGTGAATACTGCGGGGCTTTTTTATTCAGATTCATTTTGCGGTGATTTAGCAGCGAGGAGCTTAGTCGCGATAACGTTTAATCACCGAGAGGCTGTCTGTCGCCCCCACCTCGGTAGGAATCTAACGCAACCTTCAAGCGACGCAGCTTGTCGCGAGAGCGATTCTTATGATTGACTGCGATCCCCATAGAAAGCACATCCACTAACGCCAACATTGCGTAGCGAGAAGCTGATGGCTTGTAGATGAAGTCAGTTTCCATATGCTTGATGGGTAACAAGATATCGGCAATCTTTGCCAGCGGTGTATCTTGTGGCGTAATCGCGATGATCTTAAGTCCATACTGCTTAGCCAGCTCTGCGGTTTCAGTGATCACAGGCGTGAAACCGGTCGCGGAGATCATCACCATCACGTCATTAGCATCTGCTGTCGCGGCAACCATACGTGACATTAAGCCATCGTTGTACGACACCACGGGATAGCCCAAACGGAACAGTCGGTGTTGCAGCTCTTGAGAAGCGATGGTCGAGCCACCACCCATGCCGATAGCGATGATCTGTCTGGCGTTATGCAGCCAGCTGACTGCGATTTCAACGTCTTGCTCTTTGAACAAGGTGCGGTTGATGTCTAGGCTCTGCTTGATCGATTCGTAGATACCTTGATAACCCGTTTGGTCAACCGGTTCGAGAATAAAACGTTGGCCGACTGTCAGTGTTTGAGCAAGCTTGATCTTCATATCACGTACGTTGCTACAGCCAATCGCCTTAGCAAAACGTGTAATGGTGGCTTCACTCACTTGAGCGCTTTCAGCAAGCTCTGTGATGCTGGCATTGGCAGCAAAATCAATGTCGTCCATGATCAGCTTAGCGACTTTTTTCTCTGCATCACGAAGAGCGGGAAAACGCTCCGTTATCTGTGAAATGATATCTACTTCTAAACTCAAGAATCCTGATCCTTTGTTGATGGGGCTATTTGCTAATACCTAGTGATTGGTCGCTAAAGCTTAGCCCCGTTAGTATATCTTATTGCTTCGCTGATTCTAGCTTATTGAAAAATCGAACTAGAAGCAGGTTTCCACCCAGTTTGTTACCTGATGGTCGTCATCGCTGATGGCAATGTAGCGCCATTTATCGAAGGTTAAACACGGGTGTGAGGTTGAGAATGCAATCATGTCGCCCACTTCAATTTCAGAAGAACCGTCCGTTTCAACAAAGGTATGCTGATCCATCACGGCGGTCGCAGTCAGCCCTTTCACAGAGATAGCTTCGCCATTGCGATAGCCGCGTTCGGCAATAGGTAAACCCGCATCAAAGGCCACATCACGCTTGCCTAACCCAACCACTAATTTGGTAGGCTCCGGACGAGATATGACATACGCCCACACCTCAAGTGCCGATTCCAGGTCTCCCCCCAATTCACACGCGTAACCTTGGTTTGCTTGGGCACGCTGCAACACCTTGCTTTGAGCGTCTAGGTAGATGCCTGTGTCGTGAATGGCATAACAGCCCGGGCGGATGATCGCCAAGTAATCGGTTAGGTTCGCTAAACATTCTGCAACCACGTCATACCAAGCAGAGCCGGCACCCGTGATGATAGGTTGCCCTACAATTAGGCCATCTGATGCGAGGCTTTCGACCGAAGTCAGTGCCTGTTTCAAGAAGGTGCGAATATCTTGTTCTGCGTTGTCACCGTGAATCACACCCTCATACACCTCAATACCCGCGAGCGAAAGGGCAGGTGTGTCTTGGATGGTTTGTGCCAGTTCTAGAACTTCTTCCGGTGAACGACAACCACAGCGACCGCCCGGTACACCAAATTCGATCAGTACTTTTAGTGTCTGTTTGGTGTTGGCGAAATACTGGTTAAGTTGCTGCACGTTTACCGATGAATCCACACAACAGTAAAAGTCGACATCAAATTCACTGATCAGCTGTTCAACGATCGCCATGTTGGTTTTACCCACCAACTGGTTGGCCATGATGATTCGTTTTGCACCCGCCATAGCGGCAACTTCTGTTTGTGCAGGTGTCGCTACTGTAATACCCCAAGCGCCATTTTCTAGTTGTTGGCGGAAAAAAGCAGGGGTCATTGATGTTTTGCCATGCGGTGACAATTTAACCTGATGGTGATCGGCGAATGATTGCATCCAATTCAGGTTATTGGTCAAGGCAGATTGTTTGATAATTGCTACCGGAAGCGAAATATCTTCATCAACCAGTCGGTAAATACCGTTCTCAGATTGTGATACTGCTCTCCCTTTTTGGCCTTTTTCAGTCAAGACGAAACTATCTTTTTGATACTTTATAACATCTTTTTGTACAGGGTTATGTTTCATTGCTGATTCCTAACATTATTTAAGTTGTTGTTATTTAATCTTTAAATGTATCTGTAATCTAATTTGCGGTAGAAACTATCACACAAATTAAAATATTATGTGTGTTTTGTCACTGAAAATAATCGGCTGGATTCTTAATATAGCTCCATCAACACAGTGGATTGAGAGAGTGAAAAATGTTGTTCGATACGATAATCAAAAATGTAGAGGTGTTTGACGGCACCGGCGAACAATCGTTTTGTGCCGATGTAGCAATCCTTGATGGAAAAATCGCCGAAATTGGTCAAGTCGATCACGAAGATTGTGGCCAGTTGGTTGAGGGAGCAGGCTTAGCATTGGCTCCTGGATTTATCGATGTACATACACATGACGATACCAACGTAATTCGTTACCCAGACTGCCTACCGAAGATCAGCCAAGGTGTGACAACCGTGATTGTTGGCAACTGCGGCATCAGCGCATCACCAACGGTTTTGGCTGGTGATCCACCTGACCCAATGAATCTTTTAGGTGCGCAGGCTGATTTTAAATACCCAACTTTTGCGGCGTATGCACAAGCGGTAGAGCAAGCTCAACCCGCAGTAAACGTAGCAGCGTTGGTTGGCCACACCACACTGCGTAACCAAGTGATGGACGACCTACAACGCACTGCAAGCGAAGATGAAATTGCAGTGATGCAAACCAACCTTGATTTAGCGATGGCGCAAGGTGCATTAGGTTTGAGTTCAGGTTTGGCTTACGCAAGTGCGAAACAAGCGAATGCCAACGAAGTGATGCAGTTAGCAAAGGTACTGTCTAGCCACGGCGGCATCTATACCACGCATATGCGTACCGAATTCGAAGAGATCTTAAGCGCGATGGAAGAGGCGTTTGAGACAGGACAATACGCGAAAGTGCCAGTAGTTATCTCTCACCTTAAATGTGCAGGTGCGGGCAACTGGGGCAGAACCGTTGAAGTACTTGATTTGATGGACAAGGTTTCTGAGCACCAAGATGTGTCTTGTGACTGCTACCCATATTCAGCGAGCTCTTCAACACTGGATTTGAAGCAGGTGACGGATGATTTCGACATCTTCATCACTTGGTCTGAAGCAAAGCCAGAACATGCAGGAAAAACGCTTAAGCAGATTGCTGATCAAATGAATCTACCCCTGATGGATGCGGCGAAAGCACTTCAACCAGCGGGTGCGGTGTATCACTGCATGGATGAGAACGACGTAAAGCGCGTTTTGAAATACAAGCTGACCATGGTTGGTTCTGATGGTTTGCCAAATGACCCGCATCCGCACCCAAGGTTGTGGGGCACCTTCCCGAAAGTATTGGGTCACTACTGCCGAGATGAAAAACTGTTCTCGTTGCCAGAAGCGATTCACAAGATGACCGGAATGTCGGCAGAGCGTTACAACTTAGCCGGCCGAGGCGAAGTTCGCTGCGGTGCATTTGCCGATTTAGTTTTATTTGATCCAAAGAATATTAAAGACACAGCAACATTTGAAAATCCTATTTCAGTTGCTGAGGGAATAGAAAGCGTATTTGTAAATGGTGAGTTAACTTACCAGCAAGGAAAAGTGAAAAATAATCGTTCAGGCGTTTTTATTTACCGAAACTAGATTTTAATTATCAAATTAAATTTACGGTAAATATAAAAATGACGAATTAATTTAAATATATTGGAACAGAACCAATATTATCTATAAAGAAGTGGAGTTGAAAAATGACTATTAAACGTTACGGTGTTGAAGGCGGTACAGGTACAGGCGGACAACATTTACCATTTGCACGCGCAACTGAAGCGGGTGGTTTCCTGTACGTTTCTGGCCAGACACCGATGACAGATGGTGAAGTGGTAGAGGGTGGCATTGTTGACCAGTCTCGCCTAGCGATCCAAAACTGTGTCGATATCATGACTGAAGCGGGCTACGGCCTAGAAGACGTAATGCACGTAAAGGTTGTGCTAACGGATTCTCGTTACTTCCAATCTTTTAATAAGGTATTCAAAGAGTTCTTCGGTGCTAATCCACCAGCACGTATCTGCATGGTCTGTGACCTAGTGGTAGACGTGAAAGTTGAAGTAGATGTGACTTGCTACCGCGCTGATCGCGTTTAGTTATAACCTAATCACAATAACCTACTTAGAGAGTATTAGGGGGTAAGCATCCCTGTTATTATCCTTTAATACTCTCACCCTACATTTATAAAAATTACTTTAATTAAAAAATATACAAAACCAATAAAGTAATTATATGAAATATAAAATGAATGAATCATAAATAAAGTTCAGGAATGAACTTAATATTTCACTGAGAGGTGTCAAATGAACAGCACACTTTTTCTTACAGGCTTCGGCGTGTACGTATTATTTTTAATTTGGTTAGGCTGGTTTGTCTCGCGTAATCAAAAATCTGGCGAAGATTTCTTATTAGGCGGCCGTGGCCTGCCATTATTCTTAGTACTGGGTACAACCGTCGCGACTATGGTCGGCACTGGCTCAAGTATGGGGGCGGTTGGCTTCGGTTACGCGAATGGTTGGGCAGGTGCTCTGTACGGAATTGGCGGTGCTATCGGTATCCTATTGCTAGCCCTTTGGTTTGCTCCGGTTCGTAAATTGAACTTCATGACCATGAGTGAAGAGCTGGCTTACTATGTTGGCGCTAACCGAATCGTGAAAAACGTGGTTGGTCTGCTTATCTTTATCGCGTCAATCGGTTGGTTGGGTGCGCACATTCTAGGTGGCGGCATGTACCTAGCGTGGATTGCTGACATCGACCTTAACCTTGCGAAGATTATTATTGCTGCGGCATTCACTATCTACGTGGTGATCGGTGGTTACACTGCGGTTGTATGGACCGATACTATCCAAGCTATCATCCTTTTTGCTGGCTTCATCTTGATGGCGGTTATGTCTGTGGATCACATCGGTGGCATGGATAACCTTTACGCTGCGATGGACCCTGCTGCTACGAGCTTTTTAGCAATCGATAAACTGGGCATTCTTCCTGCCGTTTCTTTGGCTGTAGTTATCGGTGTGGGTGTACTGGCGACGCCTTCATTCCGTCAACGTATCTACTCTGGCAAAGACGTTAAAACCATTCGTCGCTCATTTGTGGCATCGGGTGTGTTGTACCTTTTCTTCTCTATCATCCCTGCAATCATTGGTATGGCTGCACACGCAATCGACCCATCATTGGATAACCCGAACTACTCGTTCCCTTACGTAGCTGCAACGGTTCTTCCTGTTGGTGTTGGCATGATTGTTCTTATCGCAGGCCTTTCTGCAACCATGTCGAGCGCAAGCTCAGATGCGATTGCGGGCGTGTCTATCCTACTGCGTGACGTTTACGTGATGTTCACTGGCCGCGTACCAAACAAAGAGTCGATGCTGAACTACTCTCGCTTGGCACTGATTGTGGTGATTGGTTTTGCACTGCTATTTGCGCTTACGTCGAACGACATCATTGGCTACATCACTAAGATGATTTCAACGGTAATGTCGGGCATGTTCGTGTGCGGTATGTTGGGTAAATTCTGGAAACGCTACAACTGGCAAGGTGCGCTTGCAACGCTAGCGGGTGCTTCTGTGGCTTCATTCGTAGTGATGCTAAACGCTGATTACACAGCCTTTTGGGGCAACCCTGTGATTCCTTCATGTCTGTTTGCTCTAGCTGCAGGTGTGGCAGTGAGCCTATGTACTCCAGCTAACCAAGTAACACCAGAAATGGCGAAAGCGATTCTTGATGATGAACGCGCTCTGATGGAGATGGAAATGTCTGACTCAGGTGTAATTGAAGAAGACGCTGCACCTCAACGCCCTGCAAATCAAACAAGCTAAACCTAGTCTCCACAACTGGTTTGCTTAATTCAGGCCCTGCTTAACGGTAGGGCCTTTTCTAAAGTCAATTATCTCTATTTTTAGGAGCGGCTATGTCAGCATCTTCTCTGTTCAATATTGCTTTCTTCGGCGAATGTATGGTCGAAATCAGCGGCTCTCCATTAACCAAAAAATTTGGCGGCGACACGCTCAATACCGCGCTTTACCTTTCTCGCTTAACCCAACATCAAAACTTTTCTGTTCATTACGCGACGGGTTTAGGTAGTGATGAACTGTCTCAGAACATGATTGATAGTTGGCAGCTAGAAGGTATTCAAACCAATTTCGTTGAACGTATCCCAAACAAGTTACCCGGTTTATACATGGTCGAAACCGACGAGACAGGTGAGCGACATTTCCACTACTGGCGCAACGACGCGGCAGTAAAATCTTACTTTCAAATCGATAACTTAAACAAGCTTGAAATCGCTCTGACAGAGAAGCAAGTAGACACGATTTACATCAGCGGTATCAGCATCGCGATCTTGGATGAAGCCTCTCGTGAGCGTTTATTCAAAGCCATTGGCGTGTTCTCAAACCAAGGCGGTAAGGTGATTTTCGATAACAACTATCGACCACAGCTTTGGACCACAGAGCAAGCTCAGCACTGGTACGCCAAGTTACTGCCATTGGTAGACATCGCACTGATTACCGAAGACGACGACCTGCTTGTGTGGGGCAACTCAGAAAGCGTTCAACAACGCTGCCTTCGCTTGGGTTGCCAAGAGATCGTCATCAAACGTGGCTGCGAGCCATGCAAAATTGTTCAAGTTGAACAAGGCAATGTTGTTGAGAACTATGTCTCAGCGACTCGTGTTTCTAACGTGGTTGATACCTGTGCTGCGGGCGACTCATTCGCTGCGGGCTATTTAGCTGCGCGTCTTACTGGCGAGAGCGCCACTGACGCAGCCGAACTTGGCCACCAACTGGCTTCAATCGTTATTCAATACTCTGGCGCAATCATCCCCGTGAGCGCTATGAGCAAACTGATTAAAAAATAAAATTAAAAAGCGGAATTATTATGTCTCAAGAAATGATCAACAAACTTAAGCAATTCAAAGTTATCCCTGTTATCCAAATCAATAAGGTGGAACACGCGATTCCACTGGCAAAAGTGTTAGTAGAAAATGGGCTCCCCGTTGCTGAAGTAACATTCCGTACTGAAGCGGCAGCAGGTGCGATTCGTGCGATGCGCGATGCGTACCCAGAGATGTGTATCGGTGCCGGCACAGTATTAACGTCAGCGCAGATCGACCTTGCGAAAGAGTCGGGTAGCGAATTCATCGTGGCTCCGGGCCTGAATCCAAACACCGTAAAACGCTGCCAAGAAATCGGTATTCCAATCGTTCCGGGCGTAAACAACCCAAGCCAAGTAGAGCAAGCGCTAGAGCTTGGCCTTAACTTCTTGAAGTTCTTCCCTGCAGAAGCGTCTGGCGGCATCAATATGGTGAAATCTCTGTTAGCGCCATACGTTGACGTGTCTTTAATGCCAACAGGCGGTATCGGCAAACACAACGTTAATGACTACCTAGCTGTGGATCGCGTGGTGTGCTGTGGCGGTACTTGGATGGTATCTCCGAATATGATCGAGAACGAACAGTGGGACGAGATCGCGGAGTTAGTTCGAGAAGCGGTCGCTCTTGTGAACTAACGACAAGCGTTTGGAATAAAGATAAGTGTTTTAAATAAAGATAAACAACAGCAGTGGTTGATGGTTCTGTTTTGTGAATTGCCTCCGATAAACAAAACAGAACGCCCGTTATATAGGAAAACTAATAATGAAAAAAACTATATTATCCCTATTGATTTCAGGTTCAGTAGTGTCCCCAATGGCGTTAGCAATGGCTCCAAATACCGATCTAAATTTAATGCCGTACCCGCAAACAGTCGAGCTGAAAGCTGGGCAAGTTAATGTCGACGGTAACTTCAAGGTTTACATCAAAGGCTTTAACTCTGACCGTGTTGAATACACGGCGAAACGCTTTATTGATCGCCTTGAGCGCCAGACGGGTGTGCCGATTTTAAACTGGCAGGTTGATAGCGCAGACCAAGCGAACTTGATCATTGATATCGACGCGGCGCCAAAATCTGAAGTACAAAACATCGACTCTGTAGAGTCCTACAAAATTACCACTCAGGGCGAACAAATCACGCTGAGTTCACCAAGTCCATACGGCACGATTCACGGCATCGAAACCCTTTTGCAGCTCGTTGAAACGACAGCGACAGGCTACCACATTCCTGCTGTCACGATTGTCGATGAGCCTCGCTTCCGCTGGCGTGGTGTTTCTTACGATACCTCACGTCACTTTATCGAATTCGATGTGCTGATTCGTCAGTTAGACGCGATGGCATCGGCGAAGATGAACGTTTTCCATTGGCACTTCTGGGACGACCAAGGCATTCGTATTCAAACGGAATCTTGGCCGCGTTTGTGGTCTGAAACCGCTGATGGTAACTACTACACCAAAGACCAAGTTCGTTACTTAGTGGAATACGCGCGTAACCTCGGTATTCGTGTGATTCCAGAGGTGTCGCTGCCGGGGCATTCTTCTGCTGTTGCTTATGCTTACCCGCGCCTAATGTCGGGTGGTGAAGGCCAAAGCTATGAGCAAGAGCGTGGTTGGGGCGTGTTTGAACCATTAATGGACCCATTGAATCCAGAGCTCTATGAAATGCTGGGCGACGTATTTGATGAAGTGACCGAGCTGTTCCCAGACGAGTATTTCCACATCGGTGGCGATGAGCCGAACTATGCGCAGTGGAAAAACAGCGAAAAGCACCAACAGTTCATTGAAGAGAATAATATAGATGGTGAGCGTGGCCTGCAGTCTTACCTCAATGTAAAAGTTGAGAAGATGCTCGAAGAGCGCGGTAAGAAGATGACGGGTTGGGATGAGATTTGGCATAAAGATCTGCCAACTTCGATCGTGATTCAAAGCTGGCAAGGGCATGACAGCATTGGCCGTGCGGCAAAAGAGGGCTACCCAGGTATTCTTTCTACCGGTTACTACCTCGATCAACCTCAGCCGACTAGTTACCATTATCGCAATGATCCAATGCCAAGCGGCATCACGGTTGACGATAAGCTGCACAGTGGCGAAAAGTTCGTGACGTATCAATGGGAGAAGCCACGTTCAAAAGGCGGCCCACGTAAGGGAACGCTGACTATCATTGAAGCTAAGGACGGCACTTTCCGCGCATTCAGTGATTACAACGGTAAGTCTCGCGAAGAGATCTTCATCCTTGATTATGTGCCGGGTAAAACCTTTGTCGGTCACTTCGATAACTTCATGTCGTACACTGAATTCAACTTGAATCTGAATCCAAATGGGTTTGCTGAAGGCAGCTACCAGTTGATAGGTAACGTGCGCTGGCCAACCACAGGCGAAGTGATGGCGAGCAGTGATGTTGAAGGCAGCGTGATTCCTGAACCAAATGGTGGTTACCCTGCGGAGCTAACCGATAAAGAAAAAGAACTTATCCTAGGTGGCGAGATCACCATGTGGCTAGAGAACAAAGACAGCCTCACGGTAGAAAACTACCTATGGCCGCGCAGCTATGCGATTGCAGAGCGTTTCTGGTCTGATGCGGAATTGACTGACGAGCGCAGCATGTACAAGCGCATGAAGGCGATGGATACATGGTCTGAAGTATCGGTAGGCCTACGCCATCATGCGGATGCCGACATGTTGCTAAAACGCATCGCCAAAGGCCAAGATATTCACGACCTGCGCGTGCTAGCAAAATACACTGAGCCAGCACAGTACTATGCACGTAACTGGGAGAAGTGGAACTCTACGGAACCTAAGGGCACTTTATACAGCCAATACGAGCGCTTAAACCGCTTCGTTGATGCGCTGCCTGTGGAAAGCTACGCCGTGTATGAGATGCAAGACTTGGTCAATGACGTGGCGACTGGCAATCAACAAGCACTTAAGCAACTTGCAGGGCATTATCAGCAAGCTAAATCGGCTGCACTTGCGGCAGAGACAATCTTCGCTGGTAACGTGTCTTCAGTAGATACCGTGGTGGTTGCTGAGAAAACCGTTGAAGTCGCAGACTTGGCGCTAACCTTGATTGCGAAAGCACAAGCAGGCGAGAAAGTAAGAGCAGCAGACGTGAATGCCTATCAAGCGATACTGTCTGATTCGGCGAAAATCTACGACGAATCGATCATCGCGATTGTTCGCCCAACAGAGCTACTCTTGAAGCAGTTGGTTGAGTAAGTCTTTAACTGATGAACTGATAAGTCACACGCCAATAAGTGAATCAAAACCGCCCTCTGTGGGCGGTTTTTTAGTTGTAGCACTCAAATGAAATGTGGTGTTTAAGTTATATGAGTGATTACTCACTATCGACATTTTTCAGTGTTAACGTAAATGTCATGCCTTGGTCTGAATTGTTCTTCGCTATTAAGGTGCCTTGCATATCACGCACGTTATTTGCTGTGATGGCTAATCCTAGCCCCAAGCCTTCGCCCATTTTTTTGTTGGTGTGGAAGGGTTCGAAAATGGTTTCGAGTTGGTCTTCTGATACACCGCAGCCGTTATCTTGCACCTTGATAATTACACGTTGTTGATCGGCATGTGCACTGATAACAATGGTCGCGGGTGTTTGATTCAGAGTAGCATCGATGGCGTTTCTAAGCAGGTTACCAAGCACTTGGCGCAGTCTAGCCTCTTCTCCCATCACCATCGAAATATTCGAGGCGACACGCACGCGGATATCGACGCTGTCTAACTCTGCTTGGTGAATACGCAGGGTTTCTTGCAGTGCTTCGGTGAGTGAAACTGGATATGGCTTTTCTAGTCTTTGAAAGGCGAATGACTTCAATTGGCTAGTCATGTTAGCCATTCGGTCGATGAGGCTCATCACGAGATCCATGTTCGCTTTCAGCATCTTAGTCTCGCCTCTTTCCATCAGCAATTGATTACTTGAAAGCAGGGTTTTTAGACCAGTAAGCGGTTGATTTAACTCATGAGTAATTGCGCTCGACATACGTCCTAGAGCGGCCAGTTTGCTTGATTCGACCAGTTCTTGTTGTGCATCTTTTAGGTCTTGAGTTCTCTCTTCGACTCGCAGCTGCAGCGTTTTATTGGCGTTTTGTACAGCAATTTCGGCTTTCTTACGTTTGCTGATATCGATTACGGTACACAGGTAGTAAGTCGTTGCATGCCAAGGAAAGGCACTGATAGAGAACAAAACAGGGAAGTAACTGCCATCGCTGCGTCTTGCCATGGTTTCGACGCTGGTTATCTCGGCCAGTTCTTGGTGTTGCTCTAAGTTCTTGAGCAGCTGCAAGGTGGTTGAATTCGGGTTCCCTGCCTCAAATAACTGCCATGCCTTGATGTTATTGATCATTGAATCAGATAGGGAAAAGTAGTTCTTCGCCATCAGGTTGATATCGTGAATGCGTCCGTGTTTATCGATCAGTATTAACC
The DNA here is from genome assembly GCF_041472995.1 of Vibrio sp. 10N.261.46.A3. Classification (NCBI taxonomy): domain Bacteria; kingdom Pseudomonadati; phylum Pseudomonadota; class Gammaproteobacteria; order Vibrionales; family Vibrionaceae; genus Vibrio; species Vibrio sp. 10N.261.46.A3. The sequence continues at coordinate 197,788 of NZ_JBFRRH010000021.1, forward strand.
CAACATGGGTTTTGTTGATCATCCCAGACAGTCGTTTCTCAGATTCCTCGATAAGCTTTTGGATTCTCAGATTGCTGAGCTTTTTCTGGCGTCTTTGGTAAAGAATCACCAACAGTAACAGAATGAAAAGACAGCCAACAGCAACGCTCCAACTGATCCAATTGGTGGTCTGATTAAGGTTGGTTAATGGTGTTAGATAGGTTAAACGCCAATTCAGATCGTCCAACTTGATGGACTGAATCAGGTAATCTTTGCCTTGCAGTCGCCATACTCGAATGTGGGTTTGATCATACAGTTCGCGCTTCGTGGTGCTTGGCTGTGAATTGAAGGTGTCATTAAACCAATCGGCACTCAATCGGTGATCGCTGGATAGAAAGAACTGATCGCGAGGGTTTTGGAACAGTATCGCTTCACCATCGGCAAACCATTGATCGGTCAACAACGATAAATCGATTTGTACCGCAACAATACCCACCACATCAGAGGCTCGATAAACGGGCGCGGCAATAAAATAATCGGGCGTTACGCCTTTGTTTTTTGTCACCACCGAAATCGCCCCACCTTGCTGGTGGATCTTAGACACGATTGTGCTGGCGTTCTTTTTGCTCAGCTTGCTTCTTTCTACGCTAGAAACCAACAGTTCACCGTTACCAGAAAGCAGATACCAGCCCTTAGTGTTGGCAGCTTTGTCCAATTGAATCAGCTGCTTCTTGATACGTTTTTCGAGTTGTTGTTCACCATCAATGAAACGGACACTGGTCTCATCGTTGGTCACCAGATAGGGCAAATAATAGAAACGTTTAAGCGTGCGCCTTGCTTCAGCAATGTATCCAAGAAAGCGTTGTTCCGCATAACGTTGCGCTTGTTCAAGCTTCCATTGGCTGATTCCATTCTTGGTGGTTACCTGCACTAAACCAATCAATAAACAAGCACACAGGAATAACCAATATCGATTGTTACTAACCATTCTTGATTAAATCCTTTTAAAATTAGTAGCTTGTCTCTTTGAAATCAGCGAGATGCGAAGCTTCGCTGCTTCACGACTTGGAAGGTGAAGTGTGGGACAAATCGAAGCTAACAAACATTATAAAACTGTTAAAGGAGTGTTATTCAAAGTGGGAGCTAGCTCCTTTTCGTCTGCGGTTTTTTTACATACCGTGGACGACATTAATCAGATGTAGAGCGGCGGAACCAAACTATGCAGCGTATTGCTTTAATTGAAGATGACGCGATTGTGCGTCAAGCAACCAGCCAATGGTTGCAGCTGGCGGGCTTCGATGTCACCGCATTTGAAGTAGGGCAAGATGCGTTAAATGCCGTAGAGCAGGGTGATTTTCAGACCATTATCACCGATGTTCGTTTACCTGATATTGATGGTGTTGAACTGCTAGGGCGTTTCAAATGTCTTGTGCCAGAGGTGCCTGTTATTTTGATTACTGGACATGGCGATGTCGACATGGCCGTCAAGGCCTTACAGCAAGGTGCCTATGACTTCATTGAGAAGCCATTCGATCCAGAGCGTTTGTCTCAAACGGTATCTGAAGCCGTCGACAAACATCAAAGTGGCCAAGATAGAATCAGTCGCCAAAGTTATCTAGATAATTTGAAAGGCATTGAACAGGTGTTGATCGGTCGCAGTAAAGTGATGTGTGAACTGCGAGAGCAAATACAGAAAGTGGCTTCAATAGACACCAACGTGATTATCTATGGTGAAACCGGCTGTGGTAAGGAGCTAGTCGCCTCTTGCTTACATGAATTCAGCCAACGTAAAGCCCATCCGTTTGTGCCGCTCAACTGTGGTGCGATTCCTGAAAACTTGTTTGAAAGCGAGCTGTTTGGACACGAAGCTGGTGCCTTTACTGGCGCTGCTAGGAGGCGTATTGGTAAGCTTGAATTTGCCGACAAAGGCACCGTGTTCCTTGATGAAATTGAAAGCATGCCGCTGTCAATGCAAGTCAAAGTGCTGCGTACTCTGCAAGATAATATCGTGGAACGCGTCGGCGGTAATCAGCAACAAAACGTCGACCTGCGAGTTGTGTCTGCCTCGAAAAGCGATCTGCTAAATCATCCTGATTTTCGCCAAGATCTTTTCTATCGTTTGAACGTTGCACAGCTGCATTTACCTCCACTCTGTGAGCGTGAAGAAGATGCCTTACTTTTGTTTGAACACTTCACCCAGGAAGCCAATCCCGAAACACGAATCGCCAGTGAGGCTGATCGCTATGCCTTGTTGTCTTATGCATGGCCGGGCAATGTGCGTGAATTGCGTAACGTGGCGATTCGTTTTGCCTTGGATGAAAGCCTGACTGTTGGCGATATTTTAGCGTGTCGACCTAACTCTGTCACAGAGTCCACAACGTCAGGCATTCCATTGGCGGTTCAGGTACAAAGCTTTGAAAGGAAGGTCATTCACGATGCGCTAGTGCGTTATCAAGGGCGCATCAATGATGTGATGCAAGACTTGGATTTACCCCGACGAACATTGAATCAAAAAATGGTGCGCTATGCGTTGAACCGAAGCGATTATGTCGATTCGTAAGTGATGACGAGATGAGAGGAACTGTATAAATCAATGAGCAAAAAATGGCTCACCTCATATTTGTTACTTTATAAATATTGATCACATAAATATGACGCAGTGTGACTCAGCTATCTTTAAATAGATGTTAAAGCTTGCTTTGGATAAGCAAAAATTAGCTCATCCAATAGCGACTAAATAAGCAATAAATGGCTCACCTTAAGTGGTTTTTAAAATAAAATTTAATTAAAACAAATATTTAAAAATTGGCATTGCGCTTGCTATCTAGCAATTGTTGTTAACAAAAATATAACGTGAATAACTCTACATGGAGAGTAACAATGAAATACAACAAGCTAGTTAAAACTTTAGCAATCGCAATGGCCTCTATTGGCTTTATCAGTAACGCCTCAGCTCAAGAAGATCGCAGCTACATTTTAGCGACGGCTTCAACGGGCGGTACTTACTATCCAGTGGGTGTGGCTTTAGCGACATTGAGCAAAGTTAAGCTTGCGCCAAAGCAGCACTTTTCTTTGGCGGCGATCAGTTCTGCAGGATCGGGCGAGAACGTGAAACTTCTCAATGAGAACGAAGCACAGTTTGCCATTCTACAAGGTCTTTATGGTGCATGGGCGTGGCAAGGGCTAGGTCCATATGAGAAGTCAGGCAGCCAAAAACAACTACGTTCAGTCTCTATGCTTTGGCAGAACGTGGAACACTTTATAGTGCGCTCTGATCTGACAGAAACGGGCACCATGAGTGATTTAGAAAATCTAAACGGCAAAAAATTCTCTATCGGCAAGAAGAACTCAGGCACAGAGAATTCAGGACGCCAGATCATGCAAGGCCTGTCGGTTAACCCAGAACAATTTAAACTTGCCTTTATGGGTTACGGCGGCAGTGCCAGCGCACTACAAAATGGCACCATCGATGGTATGAATACACCCGCTGGCGTGCCTGTTGGCGCGGTAACTCAAGCGTTTGCAGCCTTGGGTGAAGATATTCAAATCCTGTCATTTACCGATGCGCAAATCAAACAAGCGAACGGCGATTACAATATCTGGACCAAGTACGAGATCCCGGCAAACACTTACCCTGGTGTTGATAAGCCGATCACCACTATCGCTCAACCCAATTTCCTAGCGGTTCGTGAAGACATTTCTGAAGAAGACGTGTATCAGCTGACCAAAGCTATCTATGAAAACCTACCTTTCCTACAAGGTATCCACAAAGCAACCAAAGCAATGGCACTCGAGAAAGGGATCGCAGGTCTGCCTGTTCCACTTCACCCGGGCGCAGCACGTTACTACCAAGAAGTGGGCATCGATATCCCTTCTGAGTTGATCGTTAACTAGCTTATCTGTTGTCAGGTAACTATTGGTTTATGAGCTATTGGTCTGTGAACTAACAGTTTGCCATCAACTAACCCCTTCGTGACTTAATTGCTTGGTGCACGTTCGCTCAGGAATGTGTTCGTGCACCTCCTCACTTTATGGATTTTCTCTGCGCGTTTGCTGTGGAGAGCAGGAGTTTTCTATGAGCGATTCGCTGCAGCAGGAACTGAAAAAATTTGAACTGCCGACCCGAACGGATTTTCCGTGGGTCGGCAAAGCGATAACAACAATGGGAGTGATACTTTCTCTATTACACATTTGGTTTAACACCTTATCTACCTTGCCAGAGCTTTGGATCTCAGCGACCCACTTCGCCGGTTTCGCGATCATTTGTGCGCTTTGGTATCCCGCCCATATCTCATTGAAAAGAAGCAAAATTGCTTTGGCTGTCGATATCGGGATCGCCTTGGCGGCTCTGGCTTGTCTTATTTACATTCCTTTTGCAGAAGATGCACTTTATGAGCGAGGCGTGAAGTTTATCGCCAGTGATTGGTTCTTCTCTATCTTGGCAATTGCCATTGTTATTGAGCTGATTCGTCGCACTATGGGTTGGTTTATTCCGGTGCTTATCTTGGTGTGTTTGAGCTATGTGGTGCTGTGGGGGCAATGGACCAGCGGCATCTTCCATTTCCCAGGTTTGAGCCTTGAAACACTGCTTTATCGAAGCTTTTACTCATCAGAAGGGATGTTTGGTTCTATCTCAAGAATCAGCTGGACCTTTGTATTCATGTTCATCTTATTTGGCGCATTCTTAGTGCGTTCGGGTGTCGGTGATTACATCATTGATGTGTCTCGCGCAGCAGCTGGAAAAGTGATTGGTGGCCCCGGCTTCATCGCGGTAATTGGCTCAGGCTTAATGGGGTCAGTGTCTGGTTCTAGCGTGGCAAATACCGTATCGACGGGCGTTATCAGTATTCCTCTGATGCAAAAAGCTGGTTTCCCTTCGCGCTTCGCAGCAGGTGTTGAAGCGGCAGCATCGACGGGCGGGCAGTTGATGCCACCAGTGATGGGTGCGGGTGCGTTTATCATGGCGTCTTACACGCAGATCCCTTATGTCGACATCATTGCGGTTTCTTTCTTACCTGCGCTTATCTACTTTTTGTCTGTGGCATTTTTCGTACGTATTGAAGCAAAACGTAGTGGCGTGCAAAAAGTCACTTCTGGCTGTGAACCTCTATTGAAGGTATTGCTGTCGGGCTGGCACAACCTGATCCCACTAGCGGTGTTGGTGACTCTGTTGGTGAAGGGCTTCACACCGACTTACGCAGCGGGTATTTCGATTCTGTCTGTCGTAGTGGCTTCATGGTTTTCTAAAAATCACAAAATGGGACCAAAGGCGATCATTGAAGCGCTTTCTCAAGGTGCGAAAAACATGGCGACCACGGCGGTGTTGTTGGTGGGTATTGGATTAGTTATCAACGTGATCAGCACCACGGGCATTGGTAACACCTTCTCATTGATGATCAACAGCTGGGCGAACGGCGACTTGTTGGTGATGATCGCCTTGATCGCGCTGGCGTCTTTGATTTTGGGTATGGGCTTACCAGTAACCGCGGCTTATATCGTGTTGGGCACTCTGTCTGCTCCAGCCTTGTACAAACTGATTGCTGAAAGCCAGCTACTCGACTTGTTGGTTTCGGGACAGTTACCTGAACAGGCGAAAGCTATCTTCATGTTGGCTGCGCCAGATAAGCTTGATTTACTGAACGCGCCAATGGCACTCGAAACAGCCAAAGAGATGATTGCGTTAGTCCCTGCTGATTTTGTGGAAACCTTGCTTGAGCAAAGCCTAGGCTTGGAAGCGATCAGCCTTGCACTGCTTTCTGCCCACTTGATTATTTTCTGGCTATCGCAAGACAGCAACGTGACGCCACCTGTTTGTTTAACGGCGTTTGCAGCTGCGACCATTGCGAAAACCCCACCGATGAGAACTGGCTTAATGGCATGGAAGATAGCCAAAGGCTTGTATTTGGTGCCATTGCTGATTGCTTACACCAACTTGGTAAGTTGGGATGTGACCTCCGTTTTGGTTACGGGTGGCTTTGCTATTATCGGTACGTATGCGTTTATCGCAGCGATTGAAGGTTACTTAGAAAGTGAAATCAATCTCGCTCTTCGTGTCGTGTTGATTGCACTGGGTGTCGCTTTGGTTTGGCCTGATGTGTCAATTGTGATTCGCTTGGTTTGTGTGGCTCTATTTGTGAGCATCTTCATCTACAGCGGTCGTAAATACGACATCAACCAAGTGAAAAAGGAATCGGAAGACGAGCAAGTATCTTTGCCTCAAACCGAGTCTGACACTGTCGCGTCTTCCCTATAATTAAAAGGACTGAATGTAGGAATATTATGAACTCAATATACGACTATATTATCGTTGGTGGCGGCATTGTTGGCGTGTCGACGGCATGGCAATTACAGCAAGCTCACCCTGATAAAAGTATCCTTTTAGTCGAGAAGGAACGTGGTTTTGCGCAGCACCAAACTGGCCATAATAGCGGGGTGATTCATGCTGGTGTTTACTACGCTCCGGGCAGTTTAAAGGCCGATTTTTGTAAACGTGGTGTAGAGCGCACCATTGCCTTTTGTAGCCAACACGATATCCCCGTCGAAAACTGCGGTAAGTTGTTGGTCGCGACCAATGAGCAAGAAGTCGAGCGAATGAATGCGCTCTATCAGCGTTGCCACGATAACGATATTGATGTCGATTTGTTGGATCAAGCTCAACTCAAACTTGCCGAGCCAAACATCACGGGGTTGGGTGCGATTTATGTCAAAACCACCAGTATCGTCGACTACAAAAAAGTCACCGAAGTGATGGCTCAAGAGTTTGTTGAGGCGGGTGGCAAGCTTAGCCTTGGTACGGAAGTGATCATGGCCGATGAGCAGGAAGATGAGGTGCAGTTGACGTGCAAAGTCGATGGTCAGACTCTTCAACTCAATAGCCGATTCTTGATCACGTGTTCTGGCTTGATGGCCGATAGAATGACCAAGATGTTAGACATCGAAACCGACTTCCAAATCGTGCCTTATCGCGGTGAGTATTATCGGTTGGACGCTAAGCACAACCAAGTGGTGAATCACCTTATTTATCCGATCCCAGACCCAGAGCTGCCTTTCTTGGGCGTGCATTTAACGCGCATGATTGATGGCTCGGTGACTGTTGGGCCAAATGCGGTTCAAGGTTGGAAGCGAGAGGGTTATGGCAAGCTTAACTTTAGCTTCAAAGACACTTGGCAGATGCTGAGCTTTGCGGGTTTTTGGAAAGTGACTGCGAATCACCTTAAAACCGGTTTGGTTGAGTTTAAGAACTCGTGGTGGAAACCGGGTTATCTAAAGTTAGTGAACAAATATTGCCCGAGCATTACGGTGTCAGATTTCAAACCATACCCAGCAGGCATTCGTGCTCAAGCAGTACTCAAAGATGGTACCTTGGTTCATGATTTTCTGTTTGCTGAAAGCCCAAGAAGCTTGCATGTATGTAACGCGCCATCACCGGCTGCGACTTCTGCAATGCCGATTGGTGAGTACATCTGTGGCAAGGTAATAAAAAAGACGGCTTGATGATAACTAAGGGTCATTAAGCTGAGATGCTCTCCGAAGACAATAAAAAATCCGCAAGCTCCTATCTATTTATGATCATGGGCTTGCGGATTTTTAGTTTTAGCCGTGTCTACTCGGTTTAACTGTTAGTCAATTAACTAATCTTACAGCCAATCAGGGACGAAGTTAGCGACGATAGTGACATCGCTAAAGTTACGGTAACCGCGCACCATGATGCTGAATTCACCCGCAGGTTTGTTCAATACACACTGTTCGTTGCTGCTGTTCTGGTATGGACGGCAGTCGTAGTTCGCTTTTGATACGGTGCCGTTGTGTTTCACATACAAGTCGGCATCGCCACTACGAGGGCCGGTCAAGGTTACGGTTAACTGACCTGCACTTTCCGTGGTAAATGTGAAAAATTGCTCTTCACCATATCCTGCAGTAAGTCCTTCAACAGGCACGTCATTTTGCAGCTCTTTAGGGCCTGCAACGGGCGAATCAAGGCTGGTTTCGACAAGGTAAGCAATCGCCAGTTTGGCGAACTTGGTCGCGTGTGTCGCCGTTGGATCTGAGTTCTCAAGCGTGTCGTGCTCAGTGTGAATACTTGGGTTGTAATCATTGAACATGCTCTCGAATGGCATGGCGGCTGGGTAGCCAACATTGTGCCAAGAGGCGTGATCAGAACAGGCATAGCCGCAATCATCAAAACCGTAACTGATGTCGCTCGCGTAAGTGTCGATTAGCTCGCTTAAGTAGGCGGTGAGGTTGCTGTCGGTGTAGTCTGTGATGAAAGTGATATCGTGCGCCGAACCGTTGTAGTTGGTCATGTCTAATTGCAATACCGACACAACGTTGGCTTGCTCGTCTCTTAATGCATTAGCGACATCTTGTGAGCCGCGCAGCCCTACTTCTTCTGCCGCATAGCCATAGAACTTAATGGTCTTGTCTGGTTGAATACCGCTGGCGATCATCAGGCGAAGCGACTCTGTTACCGTTGCAATGCCAGAAGCATCATCATCAGCTCCCGGTGAGATGGTGCCTTCGCTTGTCCAAGAACCTACCGTTGAATCAAGATGGCCGCCAACCACCACGATCTCTTCAGGATATTTAGCGCCAAGCAGTGTCACTTCAACAGATTTTTGCGGATATTCAGTATGTGTGATTTGGCGTGCAGACGCATACGGCACATCTTTAATTTCTGTTTCCCAACGTTCTAAAAGCCAATCTGAAGCAGCGACACCAGTAGAAGTCGTATAAAAACGGTTGGTGAAGTTGGTTAGATTTTCGATGGTTGTGACCATGTTGTTTGGCTCGACCTGAGCGAGTAGGTCATTCACCGTATCTTGATGGCTGATCACCGGCTTTTCGAACGTGCTCATTGTCAGTGGCATTGCTGCGGCTTTGAGTGCGCTTGCTTTGTCTTCGTGCACCATGTAGCCACCACAACGGTGAGTTTCTTCATGCATGTGGCTGGATAGTTTCGCGAGCTCTTTCTGGTTGATTTTCGCGACGATGGAATGCTTGTTTCCAGTCACGCTTGGGTAAACCGTCGCGCCATGCTGAGCCATAATATGTTGTGCGTCCGCATCTGTGGTGATCCAAACCTCTTCGTTCGCTGGTGGTGTGATGCCTAGGGATGCGTAAGCCGCAGTACTGTTGATTAAGGCTAAAGAGCCTCCGAGCACTGCCAAAGCTAGCATGCTTTTTTGAATAGCCATTTGTCGTCCTTTTTATGGTGAGTATTGTTATGTTGATGGGTGTGAATTTTGTGTAATGCGTGGTTTTTTCATGTAGGCGTTTCATTAGCTCATTAACCAAGAAGCCAAGTAGCTCAATCGCGAAAAGGGCTCCCATAAGGAGCCCTGAATCTACTTTCGATTATTGAGTTTTAATGAAACGATAATGCTTGGTTTCTGAACAGATATCGCTTGAGGTACACACTTGGTACTCCACATCTACGGTGCCGTTGTGACGGAACTTGTCGACGTATGAGTTGAAGTCTGTTGCACCAACATTCTTGCCATTGCGCTTAATCACGAAGTAGTCGTTGGTCTCGTAATCCCATGCCAGCTTAACGCGAGCTTTGCCGTTCGGGTTTTTGTTACCAAACTTCAGTTTTAATGGGAAGCCTTCTGCTGAGTCACCTTCAATCGTGATCGACTTGCTGGTTGATGTTGCAACGCCTGCATCGTCAGTCACGGTTAGGGTAACCACGTAGTCGCCAGCTTCAGCATAGGTATAACGAGTTACTTCACCTGTTTGCGTGTTGCCATCGCCTAAGTTCCATTGGTAAGAGACGATTTGACCATCGCTGTCTGAACTTGTGCTGCGTAGCTCGACTTCTTTACCGACAATAGTGTGTTCGAAAGAAGAGACGGGCGGCACGTTAGCGCTGCCAGATTCGTACGACGCTGTCAGATTTGCACCTGCGTAATCTGAGTAGCCTAAAACGTTAACGGTGTAACGACCTGCAGTTGGGTTTTCAATCACACACACTTCATCGGTCACGGTTTCGCTCTTACAGATATTCTCTTGAGAGCTTGGCGCATAATCTAGGCCGACATAAAGATCTGGGTCACCCGAAGACACAGCAAGATCAATCGTCAGCTTCTCTTGACCTGATGGTACTTCGATATCAAAGTAAGTTTTCGAACCTGTTTCACCAGCAACTGCGGCTTCAACACCATTTTCAAGGCGTTGGTATTCCGGTTCTGGTGGAAGTGGTGGTTCGCCACACGGTGACACGCCCACTAAGTTGAACGCAGAAACAACATCATCAGCACTGTAGCCAAGGTCGGTTGCAGAGTTTTTCACGCCACAAGCGCCCTGCCAAAAGTCACTGTTTTCAGACCAGTAGATCTGGTTGGCTAGCACGAACAGTTCGAACGCTTTCTTGGTGTCCCAACCTTGTGTGGTTGCAAGATGGTAGAACGCCTTGTTGAACACGCCAGAGCTGTAGTGCACGTTTAAGCCATCGTAGTACTCAGATGCATTGTTGATTGAAGAGCCATCGCGTGATGGATCGTCCATGTAACGCAGCGCACCTTCGCCTTTAAAGATATTGCGCCCGACCATCCAGTCGTTGGTGCCTTTCATGTAGTATTCTGCGGCTTCACCTGCCATATCAGAGAAAGCTTCGTTCATACCTCCGGATTGGTTCGCGTAAACCAAACCTGAGTTTTGCTCAGTGAAACCGTGGCTCACTTCATGGGCTGATACATCTAGGCTAACAAGCGGGTAAAAGAAGCTTTCACCATCGCCAAAGGTCATGGCTCTGCCATCCCAAAAAGCATTCTCGTAGTTTTCACCGTAGTGAACACGCATCATGAGTTTGAAAGAGAGTGGCGCTGTGTCGAACCAGTTTTTATACATGTCGAACACAATGTTACCGAAGTAATGGGCATCGTTGAGTGGCGAGAACGCGCCGTTCACGGCTTTATATTCGTTACGAGGACATTCATAGCTGTAAGTGGTGTCGCCGTCGGTCGCGCCATTAAGGTCAACGGTAACGACATTTTCAGACTCCATTACACACTCTGTGCCCACTTCTTGAACATCAAGGTAGTGGTAGTCGGTGCCGTATTCGTACATGCCGGTTTTTTCGTTGCCGCCAGGGCCAGTACCGATCTGAGCATGGGCAATACCTTCCCAGCGGTCGATGACTTCGCCTGTGTGCGCGTCTAGCATGGTGAACGGTCGAGTCGGCTGTTCACTGCCTTCTACTAGGTAAGAGACAACGTACACTAGTCGTGTTTTATCTACGCTTTGTTGTCCGATGCCTTGCTTCACAGAGCCTTGATAGATAAATAGCTGATGTTGAACGTTGTCTAGAGACTTGCTGGTTAAGCCTTGAGTCTTTAGATCTTTACTTGCGAGTTCAACCGCTTGAGCGCTGTTGATTGATGGCTTAACAAAAGATCGTTCTAAGGTCGTTGTTTTAAGGTAGCTCCCTTGAACCGACTTTAACGCCCCACCTTGCGCACTTTGGGTGGCATTTAGGTAATGCCCCCATACCGGGGTACCCCAGATGTTCTGCTGGATCTTAACTTTATAGATACCACGCTTTTTGAGGTTTACTTCTTTCACCATCTTGAAGCTAGAGGCGTTACTGACTCCTAACTGAGCGTTTAACCCAGAGAAGTTAGTAAAGTTGATCGGCTGATCGATTTGAACGGATTCACTTGCATGCACTGACAAAGACATAGCACTGGCTATAGCAACGGCAACTAAACGCTTTCTTATTTTCATTGTTGTTTTCTCTTTCCATGTAAAATCCAAGAAAACGTAACAAAATTATCACGGTGAATTTACATCATTCGATCTGATTAATTAGTAGCATGGCAATGATCCCTTTTATTCATGAAACTTATATTTCTCGTATTTACAGATAGTTATCGTTTCTGTTTATTTTTGAACGCACCTATATGTTTTATTTATAAAATCATGACACTTTTATTAAGTGTTAATTTCTCTTAGAAATTAAGATTTTCGCGTAAATTGATCTGTGCCTCAATTAACGGATTCTGGGTTGATAGAAGGATCAACGATTTGAAAGTGTCACTTTAAGCAGAAGGCCATTTAGCGAATTTAGGGGCAATTTTGATAAGAAATCGAAGAATTTTCGGCTTATTTTTCGAATTGTTAGTTAAAAGAGGGAAGGTGAATAGGGCACTTCTTTGGCACAGAGAACAAAATCTGCTGGATGAAAAAAGCCAGTGACGAGGCCACTGGCTTAGATGTACTTAGTACTGATTGAAGGTGAGGTGTGTAACTTGCGTGTGCAAGTAACTAAAGCGAATTATTGCTTTTTACCGCCAACTTGAACGTAGTCGATACCAATAATACGGTTGATGATACCCAGAACAGAGCTCGTATCAGAGTTTGTTGAGCGAATCGTATCAACGGTTGCACCTTCAGGTACTAACTCCATTGCGCGGTCTTGAGTGTTACCTGGAACTTGGAAACCGACAATGTTGAAGCTTTCCGCGTGCGCTGTGTAAACTTCTTCGTTGTGGCTAATACCAGAACAACCCGCTAGAGAAACAATGCCTAAAACAACTAATAATTTTTTCATACAAACACCTTAAGAAAGATTGGAATTTAGATTCAATAGGTTCATTGGGAGACAGTATCGCCCGACCGATGTTGAACATTATTCCAGAGGTGTTTTGTAGTTACTGTATGGGTTTGTCTGCGGAATCATTACATAGCTGAATGGATATGGTGAATACCGCCCCCTTTAAGGTTTGGCTCTGACCAACCTCTACGGTCGCGCTATGTTGAGCACAGATCTTTTCGACGATAGAAAGCCCTAAACCATGGCCGCTCTTGGCTTTGTTACGCGCTTTGTCGCCAACGTAAAACGGTTCAAACAGGCGAGCTTGATGCTCCTTTGCCACGCCATCACCATCATCATGTACCGCGATATGTAGCTTATCTTGATGCACGCTTGCTTCAATCGACACCTGCGAACGTGCGAATTTCATTGCGTTACGTACTAGGTTATCTAGTGCTCGGTTGAGTAGCGTTTCATCCGCCATTATCGAGCTAGGTTGCTCTGGCAGTGATAGGTCGATGCTGAGCTGAGTGTCTTTATTCCAACGCGTCATTGCGTGGTCGAGAAAGTCTCGTATCTCTAATGGTTTTTGTAAGTTTTCTAGGTCAGTGCTATCGAGTTTGGCGTAATACAATAGTTCATCGACCATCTTTTCCATCTCTTCCGTGTCTTCGACAATACTCTCAATCGTGCTCTCTTGCTCTGCGTTTAGCTGGGTGTCTTTCAACATTTCAGCTTGCCACTGAATACGGAATATTGGCGTGCGCAGTTCATGAGCGACAGCATTAGTGAGTGAGCGATTACTTTCTACTAAGCGATGAATTCGGTCGGCCATTAGGTTGAAGGATTTGTTCAGTGAACCAATCGCAATACCACTTGAAGTCTCGGCTCGTGTCGAGAGGTCCCCTTCAGCAAAACGCAGAGTGGCAGCCTCAAGCTTTTTAACTCGGCGGAAGATGATAAATAGATGACATAACCCATATAAGATAAAGCTCGCTAAAAAGAATAACCAAATGAGGTCATCCTCCAACTCGATTTTTTGCCTAACGAACGCTTCACTGTTGGGGAGGTAGTGATAGGTATTGTCACTGCTTGCTAAGCGAAACCATAGGTCCCGTTCATCATCGTGAAAAACAAAGGTATTCGGGTTCGTACTGAAGAACTCTGAAACGGGGCTAGGTATTTCATCGTCTGGGCTGAATGTAACCAATTTATTTCGTGTGGTTTCTACAAACTGGTTTATCGCTTGATGAGCCGCTTCAAGACCTTGGTTCTTAGCGATATTCTCGATCAATTGCTGGTGGGCAGCCGCTTCGTAATCTTCCAGTACGTATTCGTAGTCGGTATTGAGCTGATAGACGCTAATCTCGTAGGCGACAAGGCCGGCCATAAAGCAAACTAACAGCCCTATTAAGGACTCCAAAAAGATACGTCGCATAATCGCTCTCTTTTATTACGCTCGTATTGAGCGAGGTTAACGCCAGGCGGTCGAAACAAATAAGTAACCCTTCCCGCGAATGGTCTGAATTTTCTCTGCTGGTGTGTGGTCGTCGCCAAGAATCTTTCTTAGGCGCACTATTTTATTATCAATCGTTCGATCGATTCCGTCGTACTCAATACCACGTAGCGTTTGTGTCAAATAGTCACGTGATAGCGGAGTATCAGGGTTACTCGCTAATAACCACAACAGGTCAAATTCGCTGTCAGTTAGTGATAAAACGGCACCTGAAAGTTCACACTTCTTATAGGTGTTTTTCAGAACCAGTTGATCAAACTGAAGGTTGTCTGAGTCATCGACTGAAGCTGTATTGGTGTCTTGGCGGCGTAATAGTGAACGAACTCTGGCCAGCAGAACTCTTGGTTTGATTGGCTTGGTGACATAGTCATCAGCGCCTGTCTCTAAGCCTGCAACGTGGTCGAAATCATCATCGCTGGCGGTGAGCATTAAAATCTTACCTTTAAAGAGGGTGCGCGTCTGTCGGCATATTGTCAGTCCATCGGTTACAGGGAGCATTAAATCCAACAACACGATATCAGGCTGTTCGGCAAGGATGGTTTGCGCGGCATCACTGCCATCATCGAGTGTGGAAACATCAAAGTCCTGCGTAACAAAGTAATCCTTTAGCATTCGCTGAAGTTTCAAATCGTCTTCTACGATGGTCATTTTAGGTTTTGTCATTCCATTCTCAGCCTTATCGTGTGTTTCATTTATTGAGATTACGTGAAGGAGCCTTTTTGAGTATCTAGTTATTGTGGCATACCCAATTTACAGGCCTTACGTAAAATACCTGACATGAATGATTAAACACTTTGCACGCTAGTTCAATGATGTTTTTGGATTTGTGTGAAAATAAAAAACAATGTTCAAAACGATATACATTCTCATACATTCGTACGGCAGATGTTTTGGTCTTTAAATAATAGAATTTTCCCATCAAACATTTTGGGAATAACTGTATGAACGACTATAGAAAAGCATTACTGGCGTTACCTTTAATTCTGTTAGCGGGCTGTAATTCAAGCTCCAACTCAGGTAAAGCGGCGACTAAAGCGCAAACAAAACCTCAAGCTGATTACGTATTTTCATCAGCGAAACTGGGTGAGTTGTATAAAGAGCGACAAGAGGTTCAAGAGGCCATAAAGCTTGATTACGACGGTGTGCAGTATGAAACCGTTCTGTTTGCGGAAGATATTAGTGATAAGCAAAAAGTGGTTAGGCTTGCGGATAGTTTAGGTCAAAGTGTGGATCTGTACCTCCCTGATGCAGGGGTTGACGATTGTGCGATTTACAGTGAGGGTAAGTTTTTTGATTCATTTGATTGTGGTGCGTCTCAACGCTCTGTCGGGAATGACACCACGTTAGTTAACACGACAACGAATACTCATAAACCCGTCGAGCTTGAGTATCACAATGAACTGGTTCAATACGTGACTAGCCTTGGGTCTACCATTCTGAGTAAAACTAAGAGTGGGAACAAGGTAACGATAACCACCTCGTTTGCTTTCAACGCTTTTTACCGTGATGTGCTCAACGAGACTGGCGCTGTTGATCGAATTCGGTCGACTCTGGGTGCATCAACCTATTCTCAGCTTTTTGATATCGTGAAATTGTATCAAGGCAGCGAGATGACATTGAAGTTTACCAATCATATTGGTGGCAGCGCTGACGATGATATCAATATGTACACCGGGCGCATGATCCACAGTAACAACATGACGACGATCGTAACGCCTATGGGGTCGGTGTTCTCTGGCGGCACGGATCTTTTCGCTGCGGGTAACCCACGAGTTTTGCAACGAGCAGATACCAATAAAGCCATTGAGCTTAATAAGCAGGTTGGTGTGCACAGTTGGGCTGAAGATGATAAAACAGCCAAAGACTTCCCATACACGAACGAAAGCCATCGCAAGCAAGCGACCTACTTTAAAAAGGTAATGGGAGACAAAGGAATCGACTTCTATATCTTCACGTTGGATTCTGCTCCGGCTTCTGGCGAACACTGGGTGACTAAGGCTGAGTCAGATAAATACGGTTTCATCACACGCATTGAGTAGCTTAGGCTCGCATTAAAAATTAGGTGTGTATGTTGAAAGGTTGGTTGTGCTTTGTCATCACCAGCCTTTTTTTGTTCTGGAATTGAAGGCGGTACCGCTTGTAATGCTCATGAATTCAACGAGAAAACATGGATGTGAGTAAAAACCGCATTTATTCGCTAAGTAACAACTAATTTCTGCAGATTTGGTTTTTAGAAAGCACAATCACAGCACTTTTTTGACGATAGTATTTATTATCCGCAACCTTACTGGCCAATAGGTTTCTATAATCTAACGATGTAAGGAGCATGTGAATGACTAATAAGGACGATCATTTATGCAGTTACTGGCAGGCACTCTGACACACTACGCTAATCCCCAAGCACGCCGTGAATTGGAATACTCAAGTGAGCAGCGTGACATTTTAAGTGTCGCGAACTCTCAACAGGCGATTAAAGATATTTCTCAATGGCCAGGTTACTCTGTGACTCCTTTGCATGAACTGAATGCTATCTCTGCTGAGATCGGCGTAAACAAGTTTTGGTACAAAGATGAATCGCAGCGTTTTGGCTTAAAGAGTTTTAAAGCTCTGGGCGGCGCTTATGCGGTGGCTCGTCAGCTTCAGATTGAAATCGCTAATCGCTATGGGAAGAATCCGACCATCAGTGAGCTGCTCAACGGTGAATGGAAATCAGAAGTTGCTGAGATCGTTGTGAGTTGTGCAACTGACGGAAACCATGGCCGTTCAGTGGCATGGGGCGCTCAGATGTTTGGTTGTGGTTGTGTGATTTATATTCACCGCGATGTGTCTGAAGGGCGCAAACAAGCGATGGAAGCATTCGGTGCAGAAGTGGTTCGCATTACAGGTAATTACGATGAATCGGTTCGTTTGGCTGATTCTGAAGCCAAAGCGAAAAACCGTGTGATTGTGTCGGATACCTCTTATGAAGGTTACATGGAAATCCCGAAGGATGTGGCACTTGGCTACACAGTGATGTTGGCTGAAATTGTCGAGCAACTTGATGGTGAAATTCCAACTCATGTTTTCGTGCAGGGTGGAGTCGGTGGTTTGGCATCTGCCGTCTGCGGTTACTTCTGGGATTTGTGGGGTGTTGATCGTCCACGCTTTGTAATCGTCGAACCTGAACAAGCTAACTGTTTGCAGAAGAGCGCTCAAGCGGGTAAACCAATTGTGGTTACGGGCGATCTAGAGACGCTGATGGCTGGACTTGCCTGTGGTGAGGTTTCGAGCTTGGCATGGACGATTCTCCAAAATGGCGCTGATGATTTTATGACGCTGAGTGAAGAGGCGATCCCGCAAGCGATGCGCATGTTGGCGAGTGGCGAGAAAACGGAAGTGGCAATAGAAGGAGGCGAATCTGCAGTTCCAGGATTTGCCGCAGCGATCATCGCTAAACAAGAGTCGAATTTCGCTGAAAAACTGAATTTAACTCAAGACAGCCGAGTGCTAGTAATTGGTACAGAAGGGGCAACTGACCCGGATCTCTACCAACAAATCATCGACAACAAAATCTAATAACGAAAGTACGTAATTAGCAGTTAATAGCTAATCGCGAACAACGAATAATAAAGTAAGCCCCAAAGTTGGCGGTATGTAACGTTTCTTCATACCGTCTTTTTTACTCTCTTTTTGACTTCATCTCATGACACGCCTTGTTTGCTAATCGATCTGGTCATCAATCACGCTGCTCATCAATCGGAATAGTCAGCCCCACCTTGACGTTATCCATCACCACATTGGTTTGAAAGCTTTTGATATTGGCGTTATCGAAGAAGGCCTCACGAGTAAAGTTGTCGTATCCCTCCATATCTGCAGCCGTGACGATTAAGATAAAATCAGAGCTACCTGTGACGTAATAACATTGCTGCACAGAACGGTTCGAACTCATCTCTTTTTTGAAGTTGTGCATCAAATCCACGCGCTCACGTTCAAGTGTTACCTGAACGATAAACGTCATTCCGTGACCGACCGCTTTTGGATTGATCACTGAGACATCAGCCTGAATTACTCCTTGTGCTCTCATGCGTTTTAAACGGCGCTGAACGGCAGCGGGAGAGAGTCCGACTTTCTCAGCAATCTTGTCTGATGTTGCTCTATTTGATTCTTGTACGATGTTGAGGATCTTCTTGTCGAAACTGTCGACCACCAATGCAGGCTGTTGTGTCATACCCATACTTCCCAGTATCAATTTGTAAATTAATTGTTTCTTTTGAACCAGTGTGTGATCGAGTTAAAGGTATTTGGCTCCAATAATTAATCACAGAGGTTTGAGAACAAAAAATCACTATAACGCAATAAAAATGCGGAATTTCCGCACAATAAGGTATTCGTTTAATGATAATCCTTAAAGTTATCGGTGCATTATTAACCTTGTGAACGAAATGTAAAGTTCAAATCGACAGAGTTTTGAAGTTTGCGTGATACATGTTGTTAACATTTGTTGAGTGTTGATATTGGCAGCTCAAGGAGTTGGAAAGTATGAAATCTGCAACTGCTACTTTACAGTTTGAATTAGAAAAATTGGCACCAGCAGGACGCGTCGGTGTGATTGCGTTAGCGACAGATTTCAATATTGAGCATGATTTAAACACCTTGTTTCCAGACGATGTGCAGTCGTTCACCAGCCGAGTTCGAAACTATAATCCATTGACGATAGAGAACCTGCGGAAGATGGAACCAGGAATCGCTGCTTGCGCTGATACCATCCTTCCGGGTACCGAATTGGATGTGGTGATTTACGCTTGTACTTCCGGCACCGTAGCGATTGGCAGCGAACGAATTACCCAGCTTATTCATCAATCTTGCCCAAATGCGGCAGTAACGAATCCGGTGACTGCGGCCTTAGCGGCTTTCGACTGCTTTAAAGCGAAGCGTATCTCGGTATTAACGCCTTATACCGAAGCCGTGAATCAAGACGTCGCAGCATTTTTTGAATCGCAAGGCATTGAAGTGTTGAGTATTGCTGGTTTTGGCTTTGAAGATGACACCGCGATGACGTTCATTGCTCCAATGGACATTAAACATGCCGCACTACAAGTTTGCGATCCTGAAGCGGATCTTCTGTTTATCTCTTGCACGGCACTGCGTGCAGCATCGGTGATTGAATCCATTGAAGTGGAATTAGATAAGCCCGTTGTTAGCAGCAATCAGGTATTGGGTTGGCATTCGCTTCAGTTGATGAACTACCCCATACCCATAAAAGGTTTCGGTGCACTGCTAGAGCACCATCTTGAGCCAACCTCAGATAATTACCGAAGGTTACAGTCGTTGTAACGACCTTTGATTAAAGCTGCTTGCTTCGTGTTTACTTTCAGCAGCCAAGCTAACTCAACATTTTACGTTAATACAAAGAATGACACTTTGGGACTACTACTATGCCTTCTACTTTCTCAATCAAACCAGACCAACTGTCTTTGCAGCTTATTCAAAGCATGACGGAGTGGCGTCAACATTTACACCGTTTCCCTGAGTGTGGTTTTGATGTGAATCTGACCTCCGATTTTATCGCTGACAAGTTACACAGTTTTGGTATCGAGGTGGTGCGTAACATTGGTAAAACAGGATTAGTTGGGATACTTCGTTCAGGATCGAGTGAAGCGAGCATTGGTCTGAGAGCTGATATGGATGCTCTGCACATTCACGAGCAAAACAACTTCGCACACTGCTCACAACACGATGGAAAGATGCACGCTTGTGGTCACGATGGACACTCCGCAATGCTGCTTGGCGCTGCAAGCTATTTGGCAGAAAACCTATTGGCAGGGAACCCAACCTTCGATGGCACTGTGTATTTCATTTTTCAACCCGATGAAGAGCACGGTTGTGGCGCGCAAGCGATGATTGATGATGGCTTGTTTGAGCGATTCTCGATTGATGAAGTGTATGGCGTGCATAATTTCCCCGGCTTAGCGGAAGGTGAATTGATGGTTCGCCCCGGATCATTAATGGCCAGTGAAAGTAGTTTTGAGATTACCATCAATGGCGTGGGTGGACATGCTGCTCTGCCACACCAAGGCGTCGATCCTTTAGTCGTTGGCTCACAAGTCATCCTTGGTCTGCAAACCATAGTATCTCGCAACCTTAGTGCGATCCACGACACGGCTGTAGTCTCTGCGACCGAGTTTATTACCGATGGCACGGTTAACGTTATCCCGACCCAAGTAACCATTAAAGGTGACTGCCGCTGCTTCACTGAGTCTTCTCTCGATCGAATCAAACAAAGCATGGAGAGGATTGTGGCTGGCATTTGTCAGGCTGCGGGCGCTACTTACGATTTCGAGTTCATCAATACCTTCTACCCAACCATCAATAGTGAGCAACAAACCCAATATTCGGTTGCCGCCGCGCAGAAAGTGCTTGGCGTAGAGAACGTTAATGACGCCTGCGACCCGCTGACTATTTCGGAAGATTTCTCAAGCATGCTTCGTGTTAAACCGGGCTGTTATGTGCTGTTGGGTAACGGTACGGAATCGGTCGGTGGCTGCGCGTTGCACAACCCTGAATACGACTTTAATGACGGCATCTTAAAGCTCGGTGCGAGTTACTGGATTCAGTTGGTGAACGATCGTTTGGCAAGATCAATTTAGACACACTTATTTAGAAAAATGAATTAGAAGCAACTCAATGAGAAGTAACAATTCAATTAGAAGCAATAAGTAAAGAAACAGATTCAGCAGTGACGCATTTGGCACTGCAAGATGGCGGACTTTAAACGGAGTTTATTGTCGACACAGCCAAAACTGAAGCGCGTGAAGTGACCAGGGTCATCAACGCGTAATTAGGATAATAAAAGGAAAGACAGGATGAAACGATTAGGCGTAGCACTGCTAAGTTTGAGCATGGTTTTTGGCGTTCATGCCGAAACATGGAAGTTTGCTTCAGAAGAGGACAAAACAGACGTTCAAGACATCTATGCGCAAAAATTTGCGGAAGTGATTAAGAAGGAATCTGATGGCGATATCCGTGTTCGCATCTATTACTACGGACAATTGGGTACAGAGAACGACATCGTAGAATTGGCTGCTAAAGGCACTATTCAATTCGTGTCTGTAGGCGCGGGTCACTTAGGGTCTTATGTTCCCGAGGTTCAGGCAGTGAGCTTACCTTATGTGCTGGGTACTAACGAAGCGATTACGCATAAGGTCTTAACGGAAAGCCCAACCATCTACAACAAGTTGGCACCCAAGTTTGAGAGCGTAAACCTAAAGCTGTTGTCGATGATGTCGGAAGGCGAAATGGTGTGGGGTGGTAACAAACCTATCCGTACACCTGAGGACTTTGCTAACCAGAAAATCCGTACTTTCACTTCAACCATTCCTGTTGAAACCTACAAAGCGTTTGGTGCAACACCTACTCCTCTTTCTTGGGGGGAAGTGTACGGTTCACTGCAACTTAAGACTATCGATAGCATGGTTAACCCTATCTACTTCATCTACAACGCGAAGTGGCATGAAGTTCAAGACTACTTGATGTTCCCAGGTCAGCAACCTTATGTGAGCACCGTTTCGACCAACAGCAAGTGGTACAACGGTTTGTCAGAGGAGAAGCAAGCGATGGTCGACAAAGCGATCAAAGCCGCAGATCAAGCTGCTTATGACTACCAGATCCGCATCAACAAAGAGAACATGGACAAGATCCTGAAAGAGCGTCCAAACATGCAAGTGGTTGTGTTGACGGATGAAGAGCGTGAGCGCTTTAAAACACTCAGCCAAAAACTGCACACCACCTACTATGACGTAGTGGCAAATGCCTACCCAGCCGGTCAGCAGAGTGAAGCTCGTGAGGGTGCGAAAAACATTCTCGAAGAAATCCTAGGTGAAGTGAAGGCTGCTTCAGCAACGCAATAAAAAGCGTTAGTGAGGATGAATGCTATCCGCTGTTCATTGGCGGCGGGTAGCTTATTCCCACCTTCTCCAATTTGTGGCAATGGACCCCTGTCACTGAACGAAGTATGGAGCACTGCCTGTTATGAAAGAACTGCTACATAAAATCAGTGTTGTGACGGAAAAGCTAGAGCGCTTTTTGATCATGACCGCCATTCTCACGATGATGATTAATTCTACGGCCAATGCGATTGGTCGGTATGCTTTTAACAAAAGCCTGTTTTTTTCAGAAGAGCTCAATCAATTTCTGATTGTGTCTGTGACCTTTATTGGCTTCGCTTATGCAGTGCGCCAAGGGCGAAATATACGCATGACTGCGGTCTACGATTCACTAAGCACAAAAGCTCAAAAAGTTCTCACAACCATCATTGCGCTACTCACTGCCATGTTGATGTTCTATCTCACCTACCATGCGTTCTTCTACGTCAAAGAGTTGAAAGACATCAATCGATTAAGCCCAGCTCTTCAATTCCCTGTGTTTTGGGTATACGCGATTATCCCTATCGGCTTTTTCATCGCCGGACTGCAATACAGCATGAGTTTCTTGATGAACCTGCTGCACAAAGAGATCTACGTGTCATTTGACGTAATTGAAAATAGAAATACAAAAGTAGGTGAGTTCGAATGAGCGATGTTGCACAGTTTTTCTCGGACATTATTGCCGGCGAATTAGATATTTATGTCATCACATTTACTCTTGTCTCTGTGATGGTGATTCTGCTGTTTTTGAGCTTCCCTATGATTGTTCCGTTAGCGGTTGGGGCTTTGATTGGCTTGATTCATTTCTCTCAGGTTGAGCCGGGAGTGCTGATTCAGCAAATGGTGACAGGTATCTCGCCTAATGCATTGATTGCGGTGCCGATGTTCATCTTGGCTGCGGATATTATGACGCGTGGTCACACTGCGTATAACCTACTGGGTTTGATTCAAGCTTTTGTAGGTCACTTGCGTGGCGGGTTACCGATTACTACGTGTATCAGCTGTACCTTGTTTGGTTCAGTTTCCGGTTCGACTCAAGCGACCGTGGTGTCGGTTGGGCAAATCATGCGTCCTAAGTTACTGCAAGCAGGGTACAAAGACAGCTTTGTGATGGCGTTGATCATCAATGCCAGTGACATCGCGTTTCTTATTCCACCGAGCATCGGCTTGATTCTATACGGCACTTTAGCCAACGCCAGTGTAGGGGAGTTGTTTATTGCTGGTATTGGTCCGGGCTTAGTGCTCGCTAGCCTGTTCTCGTTATACAGCTATGCCTACAGCGTAAAACACAGCGACACCATCTCTTTGGTTGAAAAGGCCAACACTGCTGAGCGTATTGAAGCGATCAAGAAAGCGATTCTTCCTCTCGGCTTCCCTGCTTTGATTATCGGTGGTATCTATTCTGGCGTGGTCACGCCTACGGAAGCGGCTTCATTTGCCGTGTTGTATGCAATCATTGTTGAGTGCATTTTCTATCGCAAACTTGGCGTAAAAGACATCTGCGACGCGGCGCTGAATACCGGTTTGATTACTGCCGTTGTCTTTGTGCTGGTGGGTGTTGGACAGGCGTTTTCTTGGTACATCTCGTTTGAACAAATTCCTCAGGAGTTACTTGCTCCTCTTAATCTAGAAGATGCTTCACCAGAATACATTCTGTTTGTTATCGCACTGACTTTTTTTGTTGGCTGCATGTTCGTGGACTCATTGGTCGTTCTACTGATCTTGACGCCGATTTTCATGCCGATTGTTAATGCCGCAGGGATCGATCCAATCTTGGTCGGTGTGATGGTAACGCTGCAAATGGCCATTGGGTCGGCAACACCTCCATTTGGTTGTGACATCTTTACGGCTATCGCGATTTTCGAGCGGCCTTACATGGAAGTGATCCGTGGGACATTACCGTTTTTCCTTATTTTGATATTGATGTCTGCGTTGCTGATTTTCTTCCCAAGTATTGCACTGTTACCAAGAGATATTTTATTCAATTAATTCGTCGAGTTACCCTTATTCAATCAAGGATAGAAATATGAGTATATTGCCGTTAACACCTCCGCAGAGAGGGTTTGAATCAGCAGAACTAGAGCAACGTACTG
This sequence comes from Vibrio sp. 10N.261.46.A3, assembly GCF_041472995.1. NCBI lineage: Bacteria > Pseudomonadati > Pseudomonadota > Gammaproteobacteria > Vibrionales > Vibrionaceae > Vibrio > Vibrio sp. 10N.261.46.A3. The sequence continues at coordinate 221,809 of NZ_JBFRRH010000021.1, forward strand.
TCGAGTTACAACAACGTCTACGTGCTCAAAACATCGATGCAGCGTTCTTTACGACCGAACCAGAATTTCGCTATTTCAGTGGCTTCAAATCGCAGTTCTGGGAAAGTCCAACTCGACCTTGGTTTTTGGTTGTTCCTGCGGTTGGCAAGCCTATCGCCGTGGTGCCAGAGATTGGTGTCGCTGGTTTCGACGATACATGGATTGACGACGTGCGCAGTTGGCCGTCACCAAGACCAGAAGACGACGGTATCTCTTTGTTAGCGGCAACGTTGTCTGAAGTATCGAGAGGTTCTCGTCGAATCGGTTCGATGGTCGGCCCAGAAACACATCTGCGTATGCCGGCCACTAACTATGCATTGTTACAGCAGAAGCTAAGCCAACATAGTGTGGTTGATGTATCGCTGATGATTCGCGATATGCGCAGTGTTAAGTCTCAAGTCGAAATCGATAAAGTACGCTTTGCGTGCCAAGTCACGGCGGCGGGTTTTGAGTATCTTCGCCAAAATTTAGCGATAGGCATGACAGAGCGACAGGCGTGTAAAGCCATGCATTTAGAAATGCTGCGTTTGGGTGCCGATGCGTGTCCTTACTTGATCTCGGCATCCGGGCAAGGTGGCTATGACAACATCATCATGGGGCCAACGGATCGTGTACTCTCTGAAGGGGATGTTTTGATCATCGATACGGGGGCTAACTTTGATGGTTACTTCAGCGACTTTGATCGTAATTATGCCTTTGGTCATGCAGCACCTGATACCATCGCTGCCTACGATGCCGTTTATCAATCGACAGAAGCGGGGCTCGCGATTGCTGAGCCGGGACGCACCACTGGAGACGTGTGGCAAGCTATGTGGTCGGTACTCGAAAAGAACGGCGCACTCGGCAACGATGTGGGTCGTATGGGGCATGGTTTAGGTATGCAGCTTACAGAGTGGCCATCACATGTGCCTAACGGTGATGTGATCTTAAAACCGGGTATGGTGTTAACACTTGAGCCGGGCATGGCATTTGCGAAAAACCGCATGATAGTGCACGAGGAAAACATCGTCATCACAGAATCTGGCTGCGAGATGCTGCATCAAAGAGCTTGGCAGTCGATGCCGATTATAGGCGAATAAACCGCAGTTAGTTACTTTGTTAACCCTTCTATTCATCCCAAATTAAGACCGCTATTTGAATAGCGGTTTTTACATTCAACTTCATTCTCAAAATGAGAATTCTCAACTAGATAATCATAACCCTCTGTTAAATATAGTTTTATTTTTCGGCACTATACTTGCTCCATTCCTCTTTACACGTTTATGGCTAGTTGAAAGAGGGAACATAATGAGAAATTGGAATTCAGTCATACTGCCCAGTTGTTTAATGCCGTGTTTTGCGATGGCGCTGACAACTGCAGATCTTACCTTTGAATCTGGAGCAGATGCGTCAAACTATTCAGCAAAAGGTAAACCCAACAATACCTATTCAATAGCCGATTCACTCCCACAAGATGTACTGACCAACGTCTATTCGATGCTCCCTGAAGGCAGTACGGTGAACAGTGCATTTATTGCGCCGGAGCGTTATTCGAGCATTGATATTGACGACGAGTTGAATGGTGCGGAGTACGCAACGGCGAAAATCACGTTCTTGAATGAAGGGGCGGGTTATCGAAATTCCCTCGGTTATTTTGTGTTTGACACTAACAACCCACCGGCGACCAAAGATGACATTAATGCGCATGTGATTGTGTTTCCCAATACGTCCGTTGCTAGTGTTGGTGAGATGCAGGAAGGCGACACGATTGATCTAAGTGTCCAACTTACCGCTGGTCAAACATTGGCTTTCTTCATTATCTCTAATGGTTGGGGTTGGGAGGGTTCTTATAACAATATCCCGTGGCTTGGCGGTTGGGGAACACCTTTTTACAGCTATCCATCGCTCAACCCAGAGGCGACCGCTGAATATCGAAGACACAATGTTGCCTTCCTCGATACAGAAAATGAGTTCTTAGTACTTGGCTTTGAGGATATTTATCGCCCTACCGGAGACAACGACTTTAATGATTTGATCTTCACTGTTGAAGTGACGCCATTTGCGGCTGTTGATGGGGTCAATGAAGATGGCACGACAGATTCAAAATACGAAGTGCTTGTGCAAGAGAACAATGAGGATGTGACAGTGACATCGGTCTATCCAAGCTCGAACAGCTACGCAACGATCGCATTTGAAGATAATTGGCCCTTAAAAGGGGATTATGATTTCAATGATGTGGTGTGGCGTTACCGAGTGACAGAGCAACTCAATGGACAGCGAGAGCTTAAAAACTTAACCATAGATTACACACTTCAGGCGATGGGGGCTGGTTACTCCAATGGCTATGCATTGAAACTGCCGAACGTTCTGCCTGCTAACGTGGCATCCACAACGTTGACTCGAAATGGTGTTGCCGTTGGCCATACTATTCTCAAAGAGGGGAGCAGCGAAACGATTCTGATGGTGTCTGAAGATTTGAGAGTGGAGCTAGAAAACCTAGGTGAACTCACCGAAAGCTGTGTCTTCTACCGAACACAAAGCGCTTGCTCTGAACAGCAAAATGCTGATGCTCTCAACTATCAATTGTACGTCGAGTTTACGTCTCCAGTATCGCGTGATGAAATCGGCTATCCACCTTATGACTCATTCATTTTTGCGGCTGAAGATATGTACCACGGTGATTTTGTTGGCACTCCTCCAGGTATGACATGGCAAACTCACCTCAAAGCGTTTTCTGGCACCAGTGACATGAATAATGCCTTGTTCAATAGTCACGATGACCGTTCTTCGGGCTCTGAATCGTTTAAGACCAGCAACAACATGCCTTGGGTGATTAACATCCGTGATGAATGGGACCACCCTGTCGAGTACATTGACATCAGTGAAGCTTATACGTCGTTCCCTACATGGGTAACCAGTAGTGGTGAGACAGATGGCGAGTGGTACAAGGCATCGACCACCAATAAAGTTATTTCAGCGACGGACGAGTAGGAGAGCACCATGAATTATACAATCAAACTATTCACCATCAGTTCTCTGCCTTTGTTAGTCGCTGCCTGTGGCGGCGGAGGTGGTGGGGGAAGCTCAAGTGCTGCGCCAGCTCAGACACCATCGGCCACGCCAACACCGGTTCAGACGCCCGCTTCTCCTGCTCAGCCAGCCGTTGCAGCGATAACCGACACTTCGGAGATTGTTGCGCAAGCTGGGTTTTCGTTTGATGTCGGTGAGAAGATCAGTTTGTCGATGGATTACACGGGAACCACTCCGGGAGCGCTGCACTTGTATTCCGAGTCGGCATTTGTGATGACTAACGGTGATGTTGTCGCTGACCCATTGTCTAGAATCACAACGGTATACCCAACTCAAATCGATGTTGTGGAATTAGAAGTGAATGGGAACTGGGATCAAATCTACGCTCGTTGGGTGCCGATGAGCAGCAGTGAACAAGAGCAAAGTTGGGTAATTTCACTGGATCAATCGAGCAATAGTTACCACTTGGCTTTTTAGTTGAACCAACCACGCTTTATTATCTCAATATTGGCGATAAAAATGAGAGCACCGAACTCGTTTATGGTGCTCTCGTTATAACTGATTTTCATTTTTACTCTTCATCAATCGCATCATCGACTTTCCCTCCCAATGCACAAATAACGATGCCTATTCGCTGTGTCTCGCCCTGTTTAGGCACAAAAGATAAGCGGTTGAAGTTTGTTCAGAATAAGCAAAAACATTTGACCAATAACTATCACACCTCAAATCTTTAATTGTTTTCGTTAGTGCTCTAAATGATATTTAATTTATTGTTTTATAATGATTTTTGTTGTTTTGAATGCTGTATTGTTACGGATTTGTTTTAAATAATCATTTGAACCCTAACTAAATTTCTGTCATTTTATATTTAACTGAACGTTCAATATAAAATAAAAGGACTGAGAAATGCCGAAGGTTGGGATGCCTGATATACGTAAACCACAGCTTGTTCAAGCCACCATGACGGTGATTGATCGAGTGGGTTTGCATGCCGCGAGTATTGCGTTGATCAGCAAAGAAGCGGGAGTCTCCACTGGCATTATTAATCATTATTTTGGTGGAAAGCATGGGCTGCTCGAAGAGACCATGCGTGAAATCCTTCGCCAACTTTCTAATACCATCACCACGTCACTAAAAGCGCTTCCTGTTGATGCTCACCAACAGAGAATCAACGCGATCATCGATGGTAACTTCGAAGGTTACCAAGCAGAAAATAAGGTCGCGAAGGCGTGGTTGGCATTTTGGTCATATTCAATGCATGACGAGCAGCTGAAAAGACTGCAGCGTGTGAATGAAAAACGTTTGATTTCACACTTACGTCTTGAGTTGAAAGGTATTTTGAATCATGAACAAGCGGATCTCGTTGCTCACGGGATTGCGTCTCTGATTGATGGTTTGTGGCTGAGAGGCACACTAAACCCAGATGGTATCGATGCTCAAAAGGCGCGTGCCATCATCAATGATTATCTAGATAAACAACTTACGTTCTACTCGTGCAGTACCAAATAGAACGCAATGTTAGGACTAGAACAGCACTAGAACGACCAATACTCACATATAGACCAGTAGAGTCTAACAACAATAATTAAGTCAGAATCTCAAATGGAAATGAACTCGTTATACATCGATGGCGCAGCGGTTAAAGCAACCTCTGGTGAAACCTTTGATAGCATTAACCCTGCCAACGGTGAACCTATCGCGACGTTAGGCCAAGCATCTTCAGCAGATGTCGACAGTGCTATTGAATCTGCGAAGCGCGGATTTGCGGTATGGTCTGCAATGACCGCTGTGGAACGCAGCCGCATTCTGTTGAAGGCAGTGGAAATACTTAGAGCTCGAAATAATGACCTTGCAAACCTTGAGGTTGTTGATACGGGCAAGCCGCTGCAAGAAGCAATTGAAGTGGATGTGGCGTCTGGCGCTGATGTTATTGAATACTTTGCTGGCTTGGCTCCAACGCTACAAGGCGATCAACAGCCGCTGAGTGAATCTCAATTTTTCTACACTCGCCGCGAACCGCTAGGCATCTGTGCGGGCATTGGCGCGTGGAACTACCCTATTCAAATCGCGATGTGGAAATCGGCTCCAGCATTGGCTGCGGGTAACGCGATGATTTTCAAACCTTCAGAAGAGACTCCGCTCACAGCTCTAAAGCTTGCAGAGATCTTTACCGAGGCTGGTCTTCCTGAAGGCGTGTTTAACGTGGTTCAGGGCGATTACCGTGTAGGTCAAATGCTAACGGCGCACCCAGACATCGCTAAAGTGTCGTTCACGGGCGAAACCGGTACCGGTAAAGCGGTAATGTCAGATAGCGCTAAGACGCTGAAATCAGTCACCATGGAACTTGGCGGAAAGTCACCAATGATCGTGTTTGATGATGCGAAATTGGATGATGCAGTGTCGGCTTCTATGGTGGCTAACTTCTACACCCAAGGCGAAGTGTGTACTAACGGTACCCGTGTTTATGTACACGAAAACATCTACAACGCATTCATCGACCAACTTAAAACACGCACTGAGAAGCTGATCATTGGTAACCCAATGGATATGGATACTCAGATCGGCGCGTTGATTTCTAAAGACCACCTTTCAAAAGTCCTTGAAGCAATTGAGCTAGCTAAGCAGTCGGGTGCAACCTTGCTGACGGGCGGCTATCAAGTGACAGATAACGGCCTCGAAAACGGCAACTTTGTTATCCCAACCGTGTTTGTGGATTGCGAAGACAACATGCCTCATGTTCAACAAGAGATCTTCGGCCCTGTGATGTCAGTGTTGAAGTTTACCGACGAAGACGATGTGATTCGCCGCGCTAACGACACCAAATATGGACTAGCGGCTGGTGTGTTCACGCAAAACCTTTCTCGTGCGCACCGTGTTATTCATCAAATGCAGGCAGGTATTTGTTGGGTGAACACGTGGGGCGACTCACCAGCAGAAATGCCAGTTGGTGGTTACAAGCTTTCGGGTATTGGCCGTGAAAATGGACCAGAGACTCTACTCCACTATACGCAGACTAAGAGCATTCTTATTGAACTTGGCGACTACGCCAGCCCTTATGCCTAACGCGTAACACTCAATTTTATGGGTTAGCTTAACAGAGCTAGCCCTACTGACTCATCTCAGGGAAATCAAAACATGGAACAACGCTACGATTATATTATCGTCGGCGCGGGTTCGGCCGGCTGTGTGTTAGCGGATAGGCTAACGGAAAGCGGTGAACATAGCGTTTTATTACTGGAAGCTGGTGGTACGGATAAGAGCATTTTTATCCAGATGCCAACCGCGCTTTCTTACCCAATGAATACTGAAAAGTACGCTTGGCAATTTGAAACAGAGCAAGAACCGGGTCTTGATGGACGTGAACTGCACTGCCCACGTGGCAAAGTGTTAGGCGGCAGCTCATCGATCAACGGTATGGTTTATGTTCGTGGCCACGCGTGTGATTTTGACCAATGGGAAGAAGAGGGTGCAGCGGGTTGGAATTACCAAGCATGCTTGCCTTATTTCCGCCGTGCTGAATCATGGAATAAAGGCGGTAATGAATACCGTGGCGACAATGGTCCTGTAGGAACATGTAATGGTAACGATATGGAGCTCAACCCGCTTTACCAAGCGTTTATCGATGCAGGTAAAGACGCCGGTTATCCAGAAACCAACGATTACAACGGCTACCAGCAAGAAGGCTTCGGCACTATGCATATGACGGTAGATAAGGGTGTTAGAGCCTCAACCTCTAACGCTTATCTACGTCGAGCATTGAAGCGTTCAAACCTAACCTTAAAGAAAGGCATCGTGGCGCGTCGTTTCCTACTTGAAGCACAAGACTCAAATGGTCAATCGGGCTTGAAAGCGGTTGGTGTCGAGTTTGAAAAGTCAGGCAATACCCAAGTGGCTGTGGCAAGTAAAGAAGTGATCTCTTCTGCGGGTTCTATCGGTTCTGTTCAACTGCTGCAGCTTTCTGGTATCGGCCCGAAAGCCGTGCTTGAAAAGGCCGGTGTTGAGCTCAAACATGAACTGAGCGGTGTCGGTGAAAACCTTCAAGATCACTTAGAAGTGTACTTCCAATATCACTGCAACGAACCCATCACGCTCAACAGCAAGCTTGGCTTGGTCAGCAAGGGCATGATTGGCGCGGAATGGATTCTGACTCGCAAAGGCCTGGGTGCTACTAACCACTTTGAATCGTGCGCGTTCATTCGTTCTCGCAAAGGATTGAAGTGGCCAAACATTCAATATCACTTCCTGCCAGCAGCGATGCGTTACGACGGACAAGCCGCCTTTGATGGTCACGGTTTCCAAGTACACGTTGGGCCTAATAAGCCAGAAAGTCGCGGTACGGTTGCGATCACTTCTGCTGACCCGCATGCCAAGCCAGAGATCATTTTCAACTACATCTCGACCGAGCAAGACCGCCAAGATTGGCGTGATTGTATTCGTCTGACACGTGAGATCTTATCTCAACCAGCAATGGATGCTTACCGCGGCGAAGAGATTCAGCCGGGTCTAAGTGTTACTTCTGATGAAGCAATCGACGAATGGGTTAAACAGAACGTGGAAAGTGCGTATCACCCTTCATGTGGCTGCAAAATGGGTTCAGATGATGATCCAATGGCAGTGCTTGATGAAGAGTGTCGTGTTCGCGGTATTGATAATCTGCGTGTTGTCGATTCGTCGGTTTTCCCAGTTATTCCAAACGGCAACCTGAACGCCCCGACCATCATGGTGGCTGAGCGTGCTTCCGATTTGATTTTGGGTAAGCCAATGCTCAAAGAGCAGGACGTTCCAGTGTGGATTGCACCTGAATGGCAAGACAAGCAAAGATTAAATAAACCAGTAAGAGATGCGTAAGCCTCTGTTATTGAAATAAAAATAAAAAAAGTAACATCCAAAATTAGTCAAAAGTCAGCAAAACTGCCCTGATTAGTATGAGTTAGGGCAGAAAAAGGAAAGATAAAAAGGAATCATTATGACGACTCAACATAAACAAACCGCTACAAAAAAGGCGCTCGTAACGCTAGCAATCAGTTCATTCGCGTTCAGTGCTTATGCCAATGCTTCAGTAGAACCACAGCAATGTGAAAACGTTCGCTTCGCTGATGTAGGCTGGACTGACATTACCGCTACAACCGCCGTTACTTCTGAACTATTAAAAGGCCTTGGTTACAAAACCAAAACCGACCTACTTTCAGTTCCGGTGACATACTCTTCAATGGCGAACGGCGATATTGACGTATTCCTAGGCAACTGGATGCCAACCATGGAAGGCGATATTGCTAAGTACCGCGAAGAGGGCACGGTTGAAACCGTTCGTGCCAACCTTGAAGGCGCAAAATACACACTAGCCGTACCAAAATACGTGTACGACTCTGGTGTGAAAAGCTTCGCAGACCTAGCAAAACATGCCGACAAATTTAAAGACCGCATCTACGGCATCGAGCCGGGCAACGACGGTAACCGCCTAATCCAATCAATGATTGATTCTGACGCGTTTGGCTTGAAAGATTTCAGCTTAGTGGAATCAAGCGAAGCGGGCATGGTGTCTCAAGTATCTCGTGCAGCACGTCGCAGCCAATGGATTGTTTACCTTGGTTGGGCTCCACACCCAATGAACAGCAATGTTGAAATGGAATACCTTTCAGGCGGTGACGACTTCTTCGGGCCTAACTACGGTGGCGCGAATGTTTACACCAACGTTCGTTCAAACTACCTGTCTGAGTGTGCAAACGTTGGTCAACTTTTACAAAACCTAGAATTCACTCTTGAGATGGAAAACCAGTTAATGGAAGAGATTCTTAACCAAAAAGTGAAGCCAGAAAAAGCGGCTCAACAATGGTTGAACAACAACCCTCAACAAGTTGAAGCTTGGTTAGACAACGTAAAAACGCATAAAGGTGAATCAGCGACTCAAGCGGTTACTGAATACCTAAAACAAGTTAAAGCTTAGTTCTACCTATCTCAACAGCTACATAAATAATAAAGGTGGGCTTGCCAATTTATCGATTGGCTTGAAGTAGCCCACCCATAATAAAAGGCAATATTGTGAATTTTATTACGGAAAACAAAATCCCTGTCGGACAATGGATGGAAGCGGGTGTTGATTGGCTAACAATCAATGCAGCAGGATTCTTTGACGCTATTTCGATTTTTCTAGAAACCGTTATTATGTTTTTAGTCGATGTATTTAAGTGGATGCCGCCTGCACTGCCAATCGTGATTACTGCTGCGATTGCGTGGTACTTACATCGTAAACCTTCGCTAGTGATTTTTGTGGTCGCGGCACTGCTGACTATTCTTAACCTCGGCTACTGGCAAGAAATGCTGGAAACCTTTGTTCTCGTCTTTGCGGCGACAACGATTTCCGTATTAATTGGCGTACCGGTTGGCATCATGGCTGCTCACCGTCCTTGGCTCTATACGATGTTGCGCCCAATTCTCGATTTAATGCAGACCGTTCCAACTTTCGTTTATCTGATTCCAACTCTGGTTTTATTCGGCTTGGGCATCGTTCCTGGCTTAATCTCGACCATTATTTTCGCTATCGCGGCTCCGATTCGTTTGACCTACTTAGGGGTAACGAAAGTCCCTGAAGAGTTGATTGAAGCGGGTAAAGCCTTTGGTGCAAGTCGCATGAAGTTACTGCTCAAAGTCGAACTGCCTGCCGCTCTGCCAAGCATCATGGCGGGTGTCACCCAATGTATTATGTTGTCGCTTTCAATGGTGGTTATCGCCGCTCTTGTTGGTGCTGACGGGCTTGGTAAACCTGTTGTTCGTGCATTAAACACAGTGAACATCTCACAAGGTTTTGAAGCCGGATTAGCGATTGTTTTAGTCGCAATCATCCTTGACCGCTTGTGCAAAACACCAAACCAGAAGGAAGCTTAATCATGTCTATCTCTCAGGAACAAAAGGCAATGGACGCGATTACCATTAAAAACCTTGATGTTGTGTTTGGTAACAAAGCCAATCAAGCGCTTGAGCTACTCGATCAAGGTAAAACTCGCCAAGAGATCATCGATGAAACAGGTCAAGTTGTCGGCGTAGACAATGTGTCGCTGACGGTGGAAGAAGGCGAGATCTGTGTATTGATGGGTTTGTCTGGTTCTGGTAAATCATCTTTGCTTCGCGCAGTTAACGGTTTGAATGAGATCAGCCGTGGTTCACTAACAATCAAAGATGGTGACCAACAAGTCGATTTAGCACAGTGTGATGAAGCGACTCTGCGTCACCTTCGTACTCACCGTGTATCTATGGTTTTCCAAAAGTTTGCTTTGATGCCATGGCTTAACGTATTAGACAACGTGGCGTTTGGCCTTGAAATGCAGGGTGTAGCAAAAGATGTTCGTCGTGCAAAAGCGCGTGAGCAATTAGAAATGGTCGGCCTAGCGGAGTGGGAAACTAAATTCCCTCATGAGCTTTCTGGCGGCATGCAGCAACGTGTTGGTTTGGCACGTGCGTTTGCAATGGACACCGATATCCTGTTAATGGATGAACCGTTCTCGGCGCTTGACCCATTGATTCGTGCTCAACTGCAAGATGAACTGATCACGTTGCAAAACAAACTCAACAAAACGATTCTGTTCGTGAGTCACGACCTAGATGAAGCACTGAAGATTGGTAACAACATCGCGATCATGGAGTCCGGCAAACTGATTCAACACGGTAAGCCTGAAGAGATCGTATTGACGCCAAAAACAGAATACGTAAAAGACTTCGTTGCTCACACCAACCCACTGAATGTACTTAAAGGTCGCTCTTTGATGCAGCCTCTTGATTCACTGACGCAAGAGAATGAAAGCTGGAAGATCTGCGATTCTAAAGATCTCTGGATTGAACAGAGCGAAGGTGCTTTATCAGTAAAAGGTGAATCTACTTTGGCGCTTGTCGAGTGGAGCGAATCTGACGACCTAACCGCGATCAGCGCGTCGAGTGTGGTCGTGGCAAGTCCGGAAATTGGCATGCGTGATGCGATTAAGCTCAAGCAGATCAGTAACCACCCAATTCTTCTCGTTGAAGACAATCAACTGGTTGGTATTTTGGATAACAGCGAGTTTTACAACGCACTAACGGGTAATTTTCAACTCAATAATGCCGCTTAGTGGTTTGAACTGAAATAATTCGTTCTCTAACGAATAAATAGGTAGTGAGGTGTTTAAAATCTTGCTACCTATATGACCTAACAGGCTTTTTATTTACTATCAACTTCTTGCTTTTTCTTACCTTGTTCGCCACTTTAAGACTGAATATCGCTGCCCATTGTACAAAAGTGTTGCCATGCGCAAATTCAGAGGCATATAAAAGATTGAGAATAGTATGAACATCAGTACAATGCGGAAAAATCAATGAAGTAATTTATCAATTTACAGTGTAATTCGAGCTCACCTGACGTAAATAATCAGGACATATCATCGCTTCAACGCTGTAAAACCATTCACAGTATATTAGTACAAAGGTCTGCATCTTGGACAAACATGACGAAATCCTGGTCGCTATTCGCCAAATTATTCGCGCTATCGATTTACACTCGAAAAAGCTGAGTAAAGAGTATGGTTTGACTGGCCCTCAATTAATCTTAATGAGAGCAATCCAAGAAATGGGTAATGTGACGATCAAAGAATTGTCTAATCACACCAATGTAAGCCAAGCCACCACAACCACGATCATCGATCGCTTGGAACTGAATGGCTATGTACAACGTGTTCGCAGCTCGTCAGACCGACGCAAAGTACACGCAAACCTGACTGAAAAAGGTCAAGAGTTGCTAAACAATGCGCCGCCACCGCTGCAAGATAACTTCGTTAAAAAATTCCAAAACCTAGAGCCGTGGGAGCAAAGCTTACTGCTTTCTTCAATGCAGCGAGTATCATCAATGATGAACGCAGAAGACATCGACGCCGCTCCAGTACTTCAACTTGAAGGCATTGCAAACGTAGCCAAGAGCTAACCTTATTTATAAATTATTTATTTAGAACAACAACTTAAATAATTGTCAAATGGTCGCACTAAGCGGCCATTTTTGATCCTGTCATTTAAAATTCTCTATTTGCCCTGCGTATTAGTTACGCCTTCTTATTTTAAATCCCCCCTGACTTTTTGCCCCGTTTGTAGCCGCCTCATTGGATTGTAATCAAAACTCCATTGACGATTCTCTGACAATAAAACACTAGACCGACCGGTCTGTTGTGTATTATTGTGTGCTCATCTTAACCACGAGGTGATGTATGAAACACGAATTGACGCCAACACAAATGACCATGACGTTGAACAGCATGCAGGGAGCTTTTGCACAGAAACCGATGCCAGCGATATCGGAGAGAATTGAGCAGCTGCTCGCACTTAAATCTGCGCTAATCGATTACACAGATCGTTTGTGTGTAGCCGTGAGTGAGGACTATGGTCACCGCAGCCGACAAGACACTTTGATGGCTGACATATTGCCTTGTATCGGAAATATTGATCACAGCATTGAGTGTTTGCCTCATTGGTCAACATCTTCAATTCGTCATTCCGGACCATTACTTTCAACCTCTCGTGTTGAGGTGGTTTATCAACCCAAAGGCGTCGTCGGGATTATTGCCCCGTGGAATTTCCCGATCATGCTATCCGTCGGCCCGCTTATTTCGGCTCTGGCTGCAGGCAATCGCGCCATGATCAAGATGAGCGAATTTACCCCAGCGACAAACCAAGTATTACGATCGCTATTGGCGGAAGTTTTCCATGCCGATGAGGTGTGCTTGATTGAAGGTGAGGTAGAAATCGCAGCCGCATTTTCGGCATTGCCGTTTGATCATCTTCTGTTTACAGGGTCAACCCAAGTGGGTCGCCAAGTGATGAAGTCAGCGGCTGATACGCTAACCCCAGTCACGCTAGAGCTGGGTGGAAAGTCGCCGGTTATCGTGGCAGAAGACATGCCGATTGATATTGCGGTAGAGCGAATCATTTATGGCAAGAGCCTAAACAATGGCCAAGTATGTGTCGCTCCAGATTACGTGCTACTCCCTGAAGAGAAGCTCGAAGCCTTCATTCTGGAGTACAAAAAACAATATCAACAGCTGTTTGATGAAGGGATTTACTCTGAGAGTTTAACCTCGCTCATCAACCCTCGCCAATGTGACCGTGTTGTTGGTCTATTGAATGAAGAGCAGCAAGCAGGGACACGAATCGTTGCTTGCCATGACGAAGCGATGGACTTAGATACTCATCGCTTGGTGACACATTTGATCGTTGAACCAAGCCTGTCATCCAAGGTGATGAACGAAGAAATTTTCGGCCCATTATTACCCTTGATTACGTATCGTAATGTCGAAGAGGCGTTTCAAGTCATCAATAGCAAACCAAGGCCGTTAGCACTCTACCTAATGAGCTTTGATTTGAGCTTACAGGCTCAGGTTAAGCACCAAGTTCACTCCGGTGGCATGTGTATCAATGACTGTGTTTTTCATTTAGCGGTTGATGACGCGCCGTTTGGTGGCATTGGTGAATCTGGTCAGGGCAACTATCACGGCAAAGAAGGTTTCCTTACTTTCTCCCACGCCAAAACAGTCTTGGAAACAGGTTTAGATCATCGAGTTAAGCATCTGTTTTCAAAAGAAGACAACGAATTAAAAACAGCAGTGATGGGCATGCTTGGCCAGTAAATCACTGTTGGTATGACACTGTTTATTTTTCAAAAAGTTATTTTCACGAAATTATTTTAAGAGGTTACTTTTATGTTGGAACGTTTTTTTGAACGTACGATCAAATCGTATTTGATGATTACAGGTTTCTTAACGGCGACGGCTTTTTCCACTTTCCTAGCGCCTGATTGGAGTATGCAGACGCTGTTCTCATACAACGATACCATGATGGAAAACAAAGAGTACTTGCTGGGTACTTATCAACACTGGGGTGTGATGGTTGGCTGTATTGGTGTGTTGTTGATGTTCTCGGCGAAGTACAAATCGCTGCGAACTTCGACGATGATTTACAGCGCATTTGAGAAGTCGATGTTTGTTGGCATCTTCTTATACAACGTGTGTATCAACGATTATGAGTGGTTCTATGGCTGGAGCGGCGTGTTTGCGCTCGATGGTTTTGTGACCGTTTATTCTTTGGTTTATCTGTACTACTACCTCACTAGAGATAAGAGTAAGGTCCCAGCTCACCTTCGTTAATCGTTAACCGTTTGTGAGTTGCTCAGGGTGAGTCAATAACACTTCTTTAATGATCAATAGCTTACTTATGATTACAGCCCGCATTTGCGGGCTTTTTTGATTTTAGGGCAATGATCCATAAAGATCTTAATTGACATATCTTTGACATTTACGTTCTAGACCGACCGGTTTGTTTTGGTTATTGTTTAGTCATCAACTAGAAATGAGGTAAACACCATGACAACCAATAATTTTAACTTTCAACTTAAAACCATTGTTCATGCTCAAGAGAACGGCATTGAAAATATCCCTTCTCTGTTTGGTCGCTTAGGTGCGCAAAGAGTCGTGCTCTTTTCTGATAAAGGTTTGGAGTCTCTTGGCTTTGTTGAGCAGTTCTCGGCGTTGTTTGTAAGCCAGAATGGGAATCAGGAAGCGAACCAACAAGCGGTTCAGCTTGTTGGTGTGTACACCGATATCGCGCCAGATGCGACTTGCGACAACATCAACGCAGCCATTGAGTTTGCAAACAGCGTCAATGCTGATGCGATCTTGTCTGTTGGCGGCGGCAGCGTAATTGATGCTTCTAAAGGTGTGAAATACGCATTTCATAAGAAGATAGATGACATTCGCACCGTAATTGCAGGTGGTGGTCATATGGATGTGTGGCCAAACAATGAAGATATTCGAGTGCCTCATATTGCTGTTCCGACAACGGCTGGTACGGGCGCAGAAGCTTCTCCTATTGCTGTTTTTTACAACGAACATGAAAACATTAAGGCAAGCTTAGTCGCATCGGGATTGGAAGCCGATATCGCAATTCTTGATCCAACGGTGACCACTAAGCTGCCAGCTCACCTGACTCGTTCTACCGCCATGGATGCACTAACACACGCTGTTGAAGCGATTGTCTCGCCAATGAGTAATGCATTCACCGACGCTTACGGCATTCAGGCTGCAAAACTGATTGTTGAAAACTTACCCTTGGCACTTAAAGAGCCAGAAAACCTAACAGCACGCGGCAATCTTCTTCAAGCAAGTACCATGGCGATCTCTGCTTTCTATTCGTCTTTGGGCGGGATTCCGATTCATAACTGTGCTCACGCTTTTGGTGCGATTAGCCACATTCCACATGGCGATGCCAACACGGTGCTGATGCCGGTTGTGATTGAAGCGCTACCGGAATTCTATATGCCGAATGCGGCGAAGTTAGCTCAAGCTTTCTCGGTCGACACGACGGGAACCGATGAGATGGTTTACCAGAGAGTGTTGGATTTTTTAAACAACTTCCAAACCCGCGTCGGTGCGATGAAGCGTTTCAGCAGCTGGAACTTTGATGAGCAAGAGAAGATCAACATTGCAGAAGCGATTGAAAAAGACATCTGTTTTCAGTTCTACCCAATCTCGAAACAGGCGATTGAAACCATCATTGAGAAAGCGATTTAAGTCTTTGTCTTAATTGACTGAATTTTATGACCATTTAGTTCATTCCCTGATTTACTCACAACTATTACTCGAGAGCCAATTATGAAAATTGAAAACGTATTGCTATCAAGCTTGTGCATCATCGCGCCATTCCTACTTTTCACCTAATTCATTCGACAGGGACGTTGTGACCTTTATTCCCGAGGAGGAAATAAATGATCAATAAACGTTTAACTACCGTGATTCTGACTGGTGTTTTGGCTGCTCTGTTTTTTGCCAAAGCAAGCGTTGGAAGCGAAAGCTCTAAGAACGCAGCCACCATGGATCAATCGCAGCAGCATCAAGATGTCGTGCAATTGTTGGATGAGGCTTACCAAGGGCAATTGGATGCCCAACTCTCTGTCGCTTACTTATATCTGAGCGGAGAGGGCGTAGAACAGAATGATGAAAAAGCCGCGGAGTGGTTCGTCACCGCAGCCAATAACGGTAGCCCTGAAGCTCAAACACAGCTTGGGTTGATGTATATCTCTGGAAGTGGCGTTCAAGCCAGCCAAGCGGAAGCTGTCACCTGGATCGGCATGGCAGCAGCTCAAGAGTATGACCCTGCGCTCGACTTATTACATTGGATGTCGCAAGCCGCGCTGCTCTTGCGGCTGAATCAGAAAAACCGAATATTGTTGTTATTGTTGGCGATGATGTGGGCTTTGCCGATACACAGCCTTATGGCTCAGAAGCGGATACCCCAAACCTGATGGCGCTGGCTGAAGAGGGGGTTAAGTTTACTAACTTTCACGCGTCCCCAACCTCATCGGTAACGCGCTCTATGATGTTAACCGGAGCAAACAGCCACGAGGTTGGGCTAGGCACCTTCGACTATGCCGTCTATCCGGGCGCGATTGGTAAGCCGGGTTATGAAGGCTACCTCACCAAGAAAGGTGTCACGGTCGCCACGCTGCTTGAAGAGAGCGGCTATAACACTTACCTCTCTGGTAAATGGCATTTGGGACACGAGGATGGCTTCCTACCGGATGATCGAGGTTTTGGGGAGAGTTACGGTATTTTAGCGGGCGGTTCGAATCACTTTAACCGAGATATGATGTTCCCAGCCAAAAACGCTGCGACAGCGGATGCGCTGCAAAAAGGCGATATTCCAGGTGTTGAAGTTGAGCCAACTTACCGCAACGGTGAAGTGGTTGAGGATAAATACAAAGGCGAATACTCAGACCAAGTTTACACCAACGAGATCATCAAGATGATCGACAGCAAAAAAGACGACGGTAAGCCTTTCTTCGCTTACGTCCCATTCACCGGTATTCACCTGCCACTGCAAGCGCCTGAGTCTGCTTATCAAGATAAAGTCGATTACTACGTTGAACATGGTTGGGACTCGGTTCGAGAAGATCGTTTCGAACGCATGAAAGAGATGGGCGTGATTCCTAAAGAGGCGGAGATTTCAGGACGTAATTCATTAAGCCGCCCTTGGGACTCGCTCTCTGAGAAAGAACAAAAGTGGTACGGCAAGAAAATGGCTGTGGCGATGGGCATGATGGAAATGCAGGACCAACAAGTCGGTCAGATAGTTGATTATCTGAAAGAAATCGGGGAATACGATAATACCTACATCATGTATCTAGCGGATAACGGCCCAGAAGCGGCGGATATTACCGGTGAAAACATCAGTGACTTGATCCGAACGTGGACCGCTCATCACTTCGATAATTCGACCGAAAACTTAGGTAAGGCGAGCTCCAGTGTGTCACTGGGTCCTGAGTGGGCAAGCGCTTCAACCGGCGGCCTATCTTGGTACAAAGCTTACACAGCAGAGGGCGGTATCCGTGTGCCGTTTATTGTTAAGCCAGCCAAAGCGCTTCTAGAAGGTGAAGATGCGTTGCAACCGGGAACTCAAACAGACGACTTATCCCAAGTGAAAGACATTACAGCCACGATTCTTGAAATTGCAGAAGTAGAGCATCCAGGAACGGAATATCAAGGTCGAGAAGTCGCACCAATGAGTGGTGTGAGCTTGTTGCCTTACTTCAAAGGTGAAACGGCAGAGGTGCACAGTGCCGATAATGCGATTCCATTTGAATTGTTTGGTAGCGGGATTTTGCTAAAAGGTGATTACAAGATCATTCGAATCTCTACCGGTATGGGCGGTGACAGTGAGTGGCACTTATACAACACGAAGAAAGACCCTGCTGAGCAACATGACTTGAGAAATCAAATGCCAGATCTGTTCCTTGAAATGGTCGCTGAATATCAAGAGTACGAAAAAGCGCAAAACATCGTCCCGGTTGATGAAGCGTGGAACCCGTTTGAAAACGTGAAATAGAGGAAATGAACCACTCGGCCAACCTAATGCTATCAAGCTTGGTTGGCCGATGAACACCGTGTAAAGGAATTACGAATTGTTTTGGCTAATACAATAACTTTTACATCGAGGCACTCTTCATGACGACATTATCGCTATCAAATTTGAGTTCAGTTCCGCAGTTCAATGGTAAAGCACACAGTAAGCTTCAAGCGCTAGCAAAACCGATTGGAGCGGTGTGTAATATCAGTTGCACCTACTGTTATTACTTAGAAAAACAGCAGCTGCTTGAATACCCAAAAGGCTCTCAATATACGATGGATGAAGTCCTGTTAGAGCGTTATATCAAGCAGTACATCGAAGGGCAGAACACGCCTGAAATCATCTTTTCTTGGCATGGTGGAGAGCCTACCTTGTTGGGGATTGAGTACTTTCAAAAGGTCGTCGAGCTGCAGAAAAAATATTGTCCTAGCTACAGTAAGATCAGCAATGACCTTCAAACCAACGGCACGTTACTGAATGATGCGTGGTGTGAGTTTTTCAAGAACAATGACTTTATCATTGGCGTCAGTATTGATGGACCAGAGCACCTACATAATCACTACCGAACTAACCGTGCAGGCAAAGGCACTTTTTCTCAAACAATGCGTGGCATTCGCTACTTGAAACAACATAACGTCGAGTTCGCGACTCTAAGCTGCGTGAATGATGTGACAGGTAAGTATCCATTAGAGGTCTATCGCTTTCTACGCGATGAAGTCGGTTCGAAGCAATTGCAGTTTATACCTGTGGTCGATAAGCGCGAAGCTCACACCAACAATAAATGGTTGAGCAATCAACAAGCGATCATTCCTGTATCAGGCGAGGTTGAACCGTGGAGTGTAGGCTCTGCGCAATGGGGACAATTCCTCACTACCGTTTTTGATGAGTGGTTTGAACACGATTTTGGTCGAGTGTTAGTGCCGTACTTTGAAAATTTTGTCGGTGTATGGATGGGCAGAGAAAGCACCATGTGTACCTTGAGTGAGATCTGCGGCAAAGGGTTAGCAGTTGAGCCCAATGGTGATGTGTACTCATGTGATCATTATGTCTTTCCTGAATTTCAGCTGGGTAATATTCAGGAACAAGCACTTTCAACTTTAGCCTTTTCGCCAAAGCAGCAGCGTTTTGGTTTCGCCAAACAAAAGTCTCTGCCGAAACAATGCCAAACCTGTGAGTTTAAATTTGCATGTCATGGCGAATGCCCCAAAAACCGTATCATCACAAGCCGAGATGGTGAGGCGGGGTTAAATTATCTCTGTGAAGGTTGGCTGAGCTTCTTCAAGCATATCGACCCGGTTATTAAGGACTTACTCAAAGCCAATAATATTGCGTCTCGTCTGGGGTAACGGAGTAGGCGTGAATGGATTCAATCAAGATTTAAGTTAGATAGAAGGCTCGCTAAATTGTGCGAGCCTTTTGGTATGTGGTATGTGGTATGTGGTAACGGGTATCTAGTCAGCTGATTCTTGTGCCGAGCTCATGGCAAGAATGGTTTCATCCATGGCATTGTTTAGAATCGAACGGTTACGCTGCATAGCGGCCATGAGCGTTGAGCCAAGCCATAAACCATAAAGCGTTCGAGATAGTGATTCTGGCTCTGCGATAGTGAAATCACCATCGGCATTACCTTCTTCAAACAGCTTCGCCATACGCAGGATGATCTTTTCTGCACCTTCTGCCATGGTCGATTGCAACGGGTTAGCAGACCCAGATACTTCTCCCGCCAGTTTTACGACAAGACATTGAATATTGAAGTCTTCAGTCAGTTTCGATGCACACCAAAACTCGAAATAGGCTTTAACGCGATCACGACGAGAAAGCGACTCATCACTTAAAAAGTCATCCAGCTTAGCGAGATGCTCATCAAAGTAGTTAGTAAGAAGAATCTCACCAAAGTGTTCTTTGGATTTAAAGTAGTGGTAAAAAGAACCCTTCGTGCCTTCCGCTTGGTTGATGATTTTCATCAGGCCAACACCAGCAAACCCGTGTTCATTAATAAGGCTAAACCCTGCATCGAGCATAGCTTGTCGCATGTCTTTCATTGTTCTTACTCTTTATGCTGAGAATGAGGAATAGTGTAACCAGCAACATACCAACCGTCCAGTCTAGCGCGTTAGGACGCGGTCAATAATTGGCTCGAACGGTCAAAGTGGCTTTTCTCTATGACCCCTTCTAAGCAATAAAACTTTTTTCAAGATAAGCGCATGCTATAAAACGAAAACAACAACCTTAAAGAGCTTGTTTGGTGCCTTAAAATAGCTAAATCGGGGTGTTTTAAGTTGCTGTTTTTGTTGGTTTTTAATTTAGTGTTTTCTTGAGATCGCAATGATAGTCTTAGCGTAATTTCTTTAGGGGGCTAAATGGACACCAATAACAGCACTTATCATCACCACAGTTTTGCTCAGCAAGACTTATCAGAGCTTACATTTACAGCCTGTACGTTTATCCGTTGTGATTTCAGACGTTCGAACTTACGTGACGCAACGTTTATTAACTGTAAGTTTATTGAACAAGGCGATATTGAGGGATGCCACTTTGATGTTGCCGACTTACGAGATGCAAGCTTCCAGAATTGCCAGCTGGCGATGGCGAATTTTAGTAATGCGAATTGCTATGGGATTGAGCTACGTGAATGCGACTTGAAAGGGGCTAACTTCACTCGTGCTAACTTTGCCAATCAGGTAAGCAATAGAATGTATTTTTGCTCTGCGTATATTACGGGCTGTAACCTGTCATACGCCAACTTGGAGCAAGCTTGTTTAGAGAAGTGCGAGCTGTTTGAGAACCGTTGGATAGGCACTTACCTTGGCGGCGCGTCACTGAAAGAGTCTGATCTCAGCCGAGGTGTGTTTTCGGAAGACGTATGGGGGCAATTCAGTATGCAGGGGGCTAATTTATGCCATGCTGAATTAGAAGGGTTAGATCCTCGTAAGGTCGATACATCTGGAATTAAAATTGTCGCGTGGCAGCAAGAGCAACTGCTTGAAAGCATGGGTATTGTTGTCATGCCCGATTAATAGAGGCAGTGAGGTAGAGTGAGTCGATAGTGAACGCTGTTGTTTTGTATTATTAATGCCTGTTACACTATAGCTTCGCGGCTGCACATGTTTATATTCAGTTTAATCTAGAGAAAATTATGACTATAGAAAATGTGCTTCCTGAAGATTATGCAGAAATGCTTAAGGTTTGGGAGAATTCGGTCCGAGCAACTCATGACTTTATTACAGAAGAAGATATTGAGTTTTTTAAACCTATTATCATGGAACATGCGTTCCCTGCGGTTTCTTTGAAATGCGTTAAAAATGAAAGTGGTTCGATTGTTGGCTTCGTGGGTGTCCATGATGCAAAAGTTGAGATGCTTTTCGTTTTAAATGAAGTTCGAGGGCAAGGCGTAGGCACGGTGTTATTGCAACATGCGATTGAGCAGTTAGCAGCCACCAAAGTTGACGTTAATGAGCAAAACCCACAAGCGGTAGGTTTCTATCAGCGCATGGGGTTCAAAATTGAATCACGCTCTCCAATTGATGACATGGGAAAACCATTTCCAATTCTGCATATGACGCTGTAAGCCTCGGTTGTCGTATCACTCGGTTGTAATCAACCACAGTCGCTAGAAGAAAAGCCCAAAGCTAATAACTTTGGGCTTTTCCGTATCTGGTAACCAGCATTTTATAATGAATTTTTAAAAAGAGAATGCTTGGTGATAGAGAACTGATTGGTTGATTAATGCATGCCTGAGCGCATTTTGTCGGCGAGCGCAAAGAAGACAAAAATGACGAAGCATACTAGAGCAACACACAGTGAAGCTATGATTGTAGTTGCGTCTTTTGATATCAATGGAACAACGATAGAAGCTAATGCAACTAACATAACCAAGATATGAACGATTCGTCCGATGATTGGGTTTTTATGACAGAATGAAGCCCAGAGGTAACGCATTTTTAACACCAGTATAATATTAGTGGGTTTATTCTATTTTCTTAATGAGTATTTTGTAAATAATATTCTGTTACAAGAACCAGTAAATATGATCTAAGTCGTTTTAGTATAAAACTGATTAAATAACAGAAGGTTATTTGTATTATATAGAATGTTTATCATCTAAATAAGAAACATAGTATTCCGTATTCTTTGGAATGCTAAGTCAAATATTGTTCAACTTTTTGTTTCTTGACTTAAGATCTCATTTACTGAGTATTTTATTAAGAAATCGTTTGCGTATAGCCATTGATATCGTAAATACCAACTGAATTAGAATCAGCCTAGAGCCTGTTATTCGTTTTACGTTATTTATCAAAGCGACTCCTCAAATTGAGAACGAGGTAATCTTGTGAGTTTTTCGGTTTGATATACTCAATGTTCATTCGATAAAGATGATGGAGATGATATGTCGAAAACCGCGAAGATCATTAATGAAGATAAGCTGGTAAAAAAAGCAGTTGAAGTCGGTTTTAAGATGGCAAAGCTACAAGGTTTTGATTTGCCAAATTCATCCCAACCGATAAAGGTTAAAGCGGTGTACTTGTTCCTTGTTGAAGTCAATCAGATCACACCGTTGCCTGACGATAAGCTTGATGGCGCGAACATCAAGAAGCGTTTAGCACTCTGGCTTCATAATGCACTGCCGGACAACGACCCGCTGAAGTAAGCTTGCATTACCTCACTTTTATATTTGAAACCTAGCGATATTTCGCTGGGTTTTTTGCTTTTTGGAGCAGTGGAAATAGCCCTTGATATCCCCCAAGCCTAACTTCATTCACAGATTCGCCAACCTTACCTGCCATCAACATTAATGCGCATCATCGGTTCATTAGTTGCCTTAACGTATTTGTGTGCACTCAGAACGAGGCCCCAAACTTGACAGCTTGGATCTTACTAACAACTATTAAGTTGATGATTTTCAATTCGTAATCCATCGATTTACCGAAGTTGAATGATTAAGAGCATCGGTGTGGATATTCATTATGACGTTTAGTCTGACTGAACACGATAAATAGAAAGGGAATACCTCTTATGATGTCTTTACTGTTTTTGTTGTTACTTGTGGCGATGCTATGCGCCTTTTTCGATAAAAAGACCGTTGCTTATGGCTTTTTTGTTAGCTCAGTGATCCTTGGTTTGTATTGGTTTAACCACCATGCCACCGACCCACTATCGATCTTATTGTAAGGAGCTAGCATGAATCGAAATCAGTTAACTCTCTTGAATACACTTGGCTTGCTAGGTATGACAGCCGTTTTGTTGATCGGCTTTATTCTTCAGTTTGTTCTTAATGAGTTGCCTTGTCCGTTATGCTTATTACAACGTATTGGATTTGTGATGGTGTCGTTTGGCTTCATGTTGAATGTGGCTTATGGGCCTCAATCTCGCCACTATGGCATCGTCCTAATTGGCGCTTTATACGGTGTTGCAACCTCGCTAAGACAGGTCTCATTACATGTGATTCCCGGAACTCCGGGTTACGGTAGCCCTATCCTCGGGATGCATTACTATACGTGGGCTTTTGTTTTGTTCACGGCCACTATCTTTGCGGTTGCTGTGATCTTGATTCTAACGAATAAGACAGAGACTCAAGAACCATACAAAATGAGCAATCTGGGTCGTATTTCGTGCTTACTGGCAATCGTCGTGGTTGCGCTCAATGCCATTGCTACGTTTGCTGAGTGTGGGCCTTATCAATGCCCAGATAACCCAGTGAGTTATTGGTTACTCAACTAACCGACTCATCAGTTAACAGCGAAAACAAAAGCCACAGCGTTTTGCTGTGGAATCAAGCGAACTTGTTCTTTTTAGAACGTTAGCGCTTAACGATTCACTTGCTCAACAATCTCGCGTGTTAGGCGTGCGATCTCGTCCCACTCCCCGTTTGTAACCAGCTTCTTGTCGACCATCCATGTGCCACCGCAGGCTAATACTTGAGGTACTGCTAAGTAGTTATCGATGTTTGATGGCGTGATACCGCCTGTAGGCATCAGTCGAATATCACCGTATGGGCCAACGAGTGATTTAACCATGCTGATCCCGCCAGAGGCTTCTGCTGGGAAGAACTTCAAGGTTGTTAAGCCCATCTCTAATGCCGCTTCAACGGTGCTTGGATTGTTCACACCTGGAATGATATCGATGCCGATCTCTTGGCATGCTTTAACTGTGTTCGGGTTAAAGCCCGGTGATACTACAAACGTTGCGCCTGCTTCTTTCGCGGCCAGTGCTTGCTCACGGTTTAAGATGGTGCCCGCGCCGATCAGCATTTGTGGCTGTGCTTGGCGAAGCAGTCGGATAGCTTCAACAGCGGCGTCTGAACGGAAGGTAATTTCAGCGGCGGGAAGCCCATTCTCAGCCAATACTTTGCCTAGAGGGATAATATCCTCTGCGTTATCAATGGCGATAACAGGGATAACTTTAAGTGCTTTTAGCTGTTCGTTAATTGTAGACATGTGTACTTCTTAATATCAGTTTGAAAGAGTGTCGGTGATGGATTTTGGGATGATTGCGCCATGATGTTTAATCACCAATCTGGCTAATGCATTACCTTGATGGCAGGCTTCTTCAATAGAACCTCCAGCGAGATAGCAAGATAAGAAACCGCCGTTAAAAGAGTCGCCAGCAGAGGTGCTATCCACCACAGTCTCGACAGGTGTCGTTGTGATTTTTACGGGCTCATTTACGGGGCTTTCGCTGATCAAGCAGCCTTCAGCACCAAGCTTGACTACAACTGTTTTGACACCGAGAGCATGCAGCCTTGTTATGGTGTCTTGTGGTGTTTGATCGCTCCACAACAGTTGCTCATCATCGAACGTGACTAGGGCTATATCGGTCGTTTTATAGCCCAATAGATAGCATTCTTTAGTTGCGGCCTCTGAGCGCCACAACTTTGGTCGATAGTTACTATCAAAGGCGATGGTAACGCCACGTTCACGCAGGCCTTCGATGATAGTGAGCAACTTTAGCTGATCGCTGTGTGGCAGTATCGCGAGGGAAATGCCACTCAGAAACACCATATCAACATCACGAAGTTGGTTGGCTATCTTATCGAAATCGGGGTGCTGTACCATGCAGCGAGCCGCCGAATCGTTGCGCCAGTATAGGAAGGTGCGCTCACCAACATCGTCGAGTTGAATGAGATAGAGTCCGGGTGAACGCTGCTCGTCAATAAGCACGAACTCGGTTGATAGTCCTTCATCTTGCCATCGGTTAAGCATCTCTTGGCTGATAGCGTCTGAGCCTAGCGCTGAGACATAGCTAGTTCGTATCGCTGGATTCGCAGTGTTATTGCAGCTCATGGGATTGCTAACCGCAGCGCTGCGGTTCAAGTAGATTGCCGCGTTTAATGTGTCTCCACCATAGCTTTGATGCATGTCGCCAAATGGAGCCCCATTCAGTTCAATCATGCACTCACCGATGATTGCGATGTGGGTCATAATATAGCCTTAGAAAGGAAAGGTTGGGTTTGTTCGTATTGAAGAAAGCATGACCATAACGAGATATGATCATGCTTTTTCGATTCTAATCTTACGGGAGTGAGACTAGCCGATTACTTGTTGTCTAGTTTTACGAACAACATCGTTAGGACGAAAGACAGTGCGAATACACCCACCACGCCCATCAGTGCTTGAATGAAGTTTTGCGTACCGCCTGCAAGGTAAGCTGGCAAGCTGAATACAGAAGAAAGAATGTAGCTTGTTAAGTGCGTATCGATTGTTACCGAGATAGCACCGAACACACCTGCAGCCAAACTCGCGGTCATCATCGCTTTGGTGTATTTAGTGAGGACACCAAATAGAGCCGGTTCCGTGATGCCTAAGATAGCGGTGACACTTGAGCCCATCGTAATTGAAGATTGCTCTTTAGAAACCGTTTTACGTTGCTTGTGCCAGATAGCCATTGTCGCGCCAGCAATTGCCATGTTACCCAAACACATGATCGGCATAAGTAGATCCTTACCATACAGTGCGAAGTTGTTCAGGCTGATCGGCGTCATGCTGTGGTGGATACCAAATACGATGGTAATCGGGCGAGTTAGACCAAACACAAAGCCTGTTAACGTCGGAGAGATTTCCAGTAGTGAACTCATCACCCAACCTGCGCCATTACTTAGCCAGATACCAGCAGGGCCAACAAATGATAGCGTGATGGTCGAAGTTACCGTAAACGCAAGCAGTGGTGTAAATACAGGCTTCGCAGAAGAAGGAACTAGACGGTCAACTAACGGAGTCACTTTAGACAATAACCAGATTGCTAGAATCGCAGGAACAATTGCGCCGCCGTAGTTAAGAAGTTCAATCGGAACCACGCCAAGAACCGTCAGCTCAGGAGCTGCGCCTGCGTCTTTTAGCATTGTTGCTTTATCAACGAGCAAAGGCGCTAGCATTGCAGAAGAGACAGCAAGTGCAATGTATTCGTTTACTTTGAATACCTTAGCTGCAGAGAAAGAAACCAGCATAGGTAAGAAGAAGAACACAGCAACAGAGATAGAACGGAAGAAGTAAACTGTGTCTGAGGTTTCAGAGATAACATTGGTTGCAATAAGACCAGACAACAGGCCCATCAACATACCTGCGCCAGCGATTGCGGGTACAACCGGACCAAAGATGCCTGCGACAATGCGCATCACGCCTTGGAACAGCTTGCCTTTCTCTAGCTCATCAGCCGGAGTTGCGTCAGCTTGTTGAGTGTTTGATAGCGCGTTGAACCACTTCTCGACCTCAACACCGATGATGACTTGAGTTTGGCCTTGTTGAAGTACCACACCTTTCACATCTGCGATCTGCTTGATTGCTTCTTCGTCTACCAGCGACTCGTCAGCTAATTTGAATCTCAGCCTTGTCATACAGTGCGTGATACTCACGATATTGTCTTCACCACCAAGTGCAGTGATTAATAACTGTATATTTTCTTTGAAATTTTTCTTCTTCGATGATGACTTCGAGTTATTAATAACGGCATCACTCTTTTCTACCATTTGCATACTACACCTGTTATTGGAATATATTTAACTCGAGCAATCATAACGACAACCAATTTAAATCCAACGGAGTAAAAAGAGATCTCAATCACACTTAAAATCCGAAAAATTATTTTTTCACCGTTTTTGGCCAATTGGTATGTTTTGTTTATCAAAAAAAATCACTTAACGTACCAATTATTTTTACGCAAAATTAGCGCTTGAAATGTGGTTTTTAAAGCGGTTAGATAATAGGAGTTGACTTAAGTTTAGGTTATTTAATTGTGAAAGAAACTATTATATCTGATATCCATTGTATTATTACTAAACCAGACAGACACAATCTCATTACCGTGGTAGTTGAAACGAATGAAGGCGTGACTGGGTTTGGTTGTGCGACATTCCAACAAAGACCGCTTGCTGTAAAAACAATGGTCGATGAATATTTAAAACCTATTCTTATTGGTAAAAACGCCAATAATATTGAAGACTTATGGCAAATGATGATGGTCAACGCTTATTGGCGAAATGGCCCTGTTATCAATAATGCAATTTCCGGTGTTGATATGGCACTGTGGGATATCAAAGCTAAATTGGCGGGCATGCCGTTACACCAATTATTTGGTGGTAAGTCTCGTGATGCTATTCCTGTATACACACACGCGACTAGCGACACGATGGAAGGCATTTATGAGCTGGTGGAATCTTTCCTAGACAAAGGCTACAAGCACATTCGTTGTCAGCTTGGTTTCTATGGCGGTGTTCCAACCGATTTGCATACCACTCAAAACCCGACTGAAGGTTCGTACTACGACCAAGATCAGTACATGGACAATACTCTAACGATGTTTAAGTCGTTGAGAGAGAAATATGGGAACCAATTCCATATTCTTCATGATGTTCATGAGCGCCTATTCCCGAATCAAGCAATACAATTTGCCAAAGAAGTCGAGCAATATAAGCCTTACTTCATTGAAGATATTCTGCCGCCAAATCAAACGGAATGGTTGGATAATATTCGTAGCCAAAGCTCAGTTTCATTAGGTTTAGGGGAGTTATTTAATAACCCTGAAGAGTGGAAATCATTGATTGCTAACCGTCGCATTGATTTCATTCGTTGCCATGTTTCACAGATTGGAGGCATTACCCCAGCTCTGAAACTAGGCCATCTATGTCAGAACTTCGGTGTTCGTATTGCATGGCATTGCCCGCCAGATATGACGCCAATTGGCGCAGCGGTAAACACGCATTTGAATGTGCATTTACACAATGCTGCCATTCAAGAACATGTCGAGTACAACGAGAACACACACAAGGTATTCCCGAACGCTGCAGAGCCAATTAATGGCTACTTATACGCTTCTGAAATCGCAGGTATTGGTGTTGAAATCGACCGAGAGGTTGCAGCCGAGTTCCCTGTTATGTATCGCCCCCACGAGTGGACTCAAAGTCGCCTTCCTGATGGCGCGATTCACACTCCATAACTCATTGAGTTAACCAAAATGGCCGCAGATAGCGGCCATTTTTTTGTCTGAAACTTACCGTTCGTATTATACCAATCGTAGTAAATAACTGTTCACCCTAGCTTGTTAAAACGCTCGATAACTGCGTTGGAATTTTTGATTGTAGAATAACTACTTATCGAAAAATACCGCCTTGTTCTCAAGCCTTTTTCCTACGCTATTTTTGATCACTTACTTACTGTGATTGGTATTAGCTTCTTTGTCAGTCTTCGTTCTAGATTTGTTGCTGTTGCTGTTGCTG